>JAIDNR010000183.1 GCA_029063695.1 Ruminococcus sp. | reverse complement strand
AACTTAATTAACACCCGAAAGGAGTTTGAAAATATGGCAATCAATACTTTTGCAAGAAAGGAAATAAAGTTTCTGCTCGATATGCATCAGTACGAAGAACTCATGAAAGTTATAGACAATTACATGAATCCTGATAAATACTGTGTGGGTGGAAAGGAATATGGCATCTATAATATCTATTATGATACATCCGATGACTTCCTTATCCGTGAATCGCTTGCAAAACCTTATTACAAGGAAAAAATCAGGCTCAGGAGCTATTATTCGCCTGCTTCACCCGATTCACCCGTATTTCTTGAAATCAAGAAGAAAATCGGCGGTATCGTAACAAAAAGACGTGTTTCAATGACATTGGCAGAGAGTGATGAGTACTTTGCAACACGTCACAAGCCCGAAATAAAGAAGTATATCACAGGACAGGTTTTTACGGAACTTGACGCATTTCTTGCACATTATCCCATACAGCCCAAACAGTACATAAGTTATCAGCGTGAGGCATTTTTCGGTAAAGATAACGGCGATTTCCGTCTTACTTTTGACCGTAAAATTACGGACAGAAGATATGATTTACACCTCAGTGAGGAAAGCTACGGCAATTATATAATAGGTGCAGACCAGAGACTTATGGAAGTGAAAGTCTCAGATTCAATGCCTGCATGGCTTGTTGAAAAACTTTCGGAGCTGAAAATCTATAAGACCAGCTTTTCAAAGTACGGAAGGGCTTACACGAATTATGTGCAGGAGCAGGCAGAAAAAAGTCCCATACAGATTTCGGGTATATCAATGATAAGCAATAAGATTTTAATGAACAGGAGCGTATAATCATGTCAACAGCAGTATTTAACTTTTTCGGAAACGTTTTACAGTCATCGGGTTCAGACAGCGGAACTGATATTTTTACAGGTACAATGACAAATCCCGCAATTCCTGATGTTTCTTTCAGCAATTTTGCTATATGTGTAGGTGCGGCACTTGTAATAGGCTTTTTAATCAGTCTTTTGTATATCTTCTGTCACAGAAAAGAGGGTTATTCACAGAGCTATGTGTTTACAATGATAATGCTACCTACAATTGTTTCTCTTATTCTTATGCTTATCAATACAACAGCAGGTGCATTGAGCCTTGCAGGAGCGTTCACGCTTGTACGATTCAGGAGTGTTCCGGGTGACCCGAAAGATATAGCGTACATATTCTTTGCAATGGCGGCAGGTACAGCCTGCGGTATCGGTTATGTGGGATTTGCTGTAGTATTCTTTATCATTCTCGGCATTGTTATGGTTGCACTTTCCGAGATAGATTTCGGCGGCTGCAAAACACGTCATATGACCCTTAAAATCACAATTCCCGAAAATCTTGACTATCAGGGCGTATTTGACCCTGTACTTGCAAAGTACACTAAGTTTAACAAGCTCCGTCGTGTAAAGACAACAAATTTCGGTACACTTTTTGAGCTGATTTATTCAGTTGATGTAAATGAAGATATAGACCAGAAAAAGTTTATAGACGAACTTCGTGCATTGAACGGCAATATGACTATAAATCTTGTATTTTTCAAGTATGATGACAAAGTTTACGAGAACTGACAGATAAAATAACTCTCCCTGCAATCTGTAGGGAGAGTATTTGAATAAAGGGGAAATTTATATGAATTACAAAAGAGTTTTTGTTGCAGTATTATCAGTGCTTATGCTGACGGCTTGCGGTAAAGAAAAGAATACGGATAGTGAAAGTTCGTCACAGCAGGAAATAGCAAATGCGGTTACAACCGCATTTGAAACCGAACCTTATATAGAATCGACTGAAATTTCAACTTCTGCTGAGCCGAAAGTAAAGACTACTGCTGTAAAGTCGGCGGTATCGACAGCAAGCACGGCAGTTACAACTGTAGCAGAGTTCGCAAATTCGTCTGCCACAGCAAAAACAGCAGTGACTACTGCAAATGCGGGAGAAAACAATAATACTGCTGAAAACAAGTCGTCTGATACAGTAAAAGTGACCGAGACTGAAAAATCACCTGCAACAACCACAAAACCGTCTGAAACGATTACAGAATCTGAAAGCAAGTATGATGTCGAATTTTCACTTGATGAAACACCTGTGATTCGGATAACAGCAGGTGGTGATTATCTGGTGAGAGGGTACGCTTCCGAGGGACAGATTTATGTGGATACCGAAAATGAGGAAAAAGTTGAAATTACTCTTGATGGAGTGGATATTTCATGTTCGGACGCTCCTGCAATACTTGTGAATCAGGCTAAGAGATGTGTAATCAAGCTTGCTGACGGCAGTGTGAATTATCTTCGTGACGGTGGAAATGATAAAGTAAATGATGGTGTAATATTTTCAAATGATACATTGAGAATCAAGGGCGAGGGCGGTACTCTTGAAATAACAGCAGGAAATGCTCACGGAATTGCAAGTGATGACGATGTGATTATTGAAAGCGGTACATATATAATAAATGCGGTGAAATCTGGAATATTCGCTCATGATGATATTACTGTGAACGGCGGGGATTTAAGAATTTACGGCGGTACTAACGGAATAAAATCAAAGGGAACTGTTAATATCAACGGCGGTACTATGTATATCTCAGGAGGGAGCAAAGAGGAAAAAAGTTCAATTTATGCAGCCACTGTTTTCAACTATACAGGAGGAAATGTATATGCGGCAGGAAATCAGGTCACACCGCCTGCATCAACTCCGAATCCGTATATAGTTTTGAATTACCTTAACGGAGCATCAGCAGGAAGTACAGTCGGACTTGTTCTGGACGGCATGGAAAATGCTGTAATAAATCCGCATAATAATTTCAGATGTGTTCTTATGCTGTCATCTGATATTTATGTCGGAGAAACATTCACTGCATATCTTGATGGAACAGCTTCAGAAGATTTCACAGTATCAGAGGGACAGAATCTTTTTACAATTGAATAAGTAATAAAAAGCACTGTAAATTTTATTGCAGTGCTTTTTGTTATATTAATTTGATGTATAAATAATAAATAAATAATATTATAAAACATATTTATATAAAGTTAAGAATAAAATTCCGAAAATCAAGAGGAAAGTACATTATTTTTAAG
>JAIDNR010000182.1 GCA_029063695.1 Ruminococcus sp. | reverse complement strand
GTTCATAGAAATAGATATTGCACGATACTTCTAAGGCACGTCTTGCGGAGATATAGGAGTGAGAGCCTGTACATTGAAAGTTTCCGCCGTGAAATGTGTATTTTTGTCCGCAGTAGAACGAAGTACTGCCATCAACAATACCTTCATTCAGTCCAGCAGTAGCTGTAATCGTCTTGAAAGTCGAACCGGGGAGATAAAGTCCCTGAGTACAGCGGTTGAACATGGGTGAACCGTCGGCTTCCAGAAGTTCTTCATAATTTTCGGCGAAGTCTTTCAGGTTATAAGTCGGAGCATTTGCCATTCCCAGTACTGCACCTGTTTTTGCATTCAGTACAACAAGTGCACCTTTTGTAACAGGTTCACCGTTATACCAGCCATAATTTGCAAGAAAATTATCAAGTACTCCTTGTAATTTGGTCTGAAATGTGCCGTCAACGGTAAGTTTGACAGTCTGTCCGGGAACTGTTTCCTTAGTTGTTTTGATGTCAACTATAGCACCATTAAGAAGTGTAACTTCTTCTTTACCACTTTCTCCTCGTAGTTCCTTTTCCATAGCGTATTCAATACCGCTTCTGCCGACAGTATCATTCATTGCATAGCCTTTTTCTTTAAGTTCCTCGTAATCTTCGGCATAAATAGGACCTACAGTGCCTATTTCATGTGGAAGTATATCTCCACGAATTATAACTCTTTCGGTAGCATTGACAGCTTCCACGCCACGACAGATATTGCTTAGTTCTTTTAACTGAATTACCATATCAGTATCAGCATCAGTTGCAAGAATCAAATCATTGCTGTATGAAAATTCCTTGTCAAGCATGGTGTAGCGAAGTCCTGCAATCATACGCTTTTCTCTTGCGGAATATTCGTCGGAGATTTCATAATCCTCAATCAGCTTGTCAATGCAGTTTTCGGCAGTGGCATACACATTAAGTTTGAGAAGTTCGGTTGTTCTTGAAACGTCCTCTTTATTGTACTCATATGGTTCCTGAAAAGTAATCGGCAGAGTTTCTTCAAATATATAATTATTGTCAAGTAAAGCATTGTATATTTCAAGAAGTATTTTGTTGCCTTCCTGTAAATCATCGGGAAAAAATGCTTTTTGCAGCACAATATCACAGCGTGAATCGTTTCCTATAATGACATTTCCTTTATAGTCGATAATTTCACCTCTTGTTGATGAAACTTCACGCTCAAAAGTGAAAGCACCTGCATCGTATTTATGTGAAGATGAAATATCATTATCACCCACAATCTGTAATTTCATGAGTTTTGATGCCGCAAGAACTCCAAGAAGTATAACTAAAGTTATAATTATAAATGATTTTATTGTATCGGAAATTGTATGCAAAATAAAATCCCCTTTCAGTTTGTTCTTATGACTTCTTCAATAGTAAGATGTTCCTTGGGCATAAGAAACTTGTTGATTACAGCAAAGATTATATAGATAACAACAGATGAGATTACAGTATAAATCCATACTTTCATTGTAATGCTGTGAAAAATACGTTCAACGTCGGGATAGTCCCACATTTCGTAGTAAAATTTATAATCAAGCCAGCATTGCAGAAAAGAAACAAGTGCTGTTATCCAGAGATAATTAAAAAATTTTTTTCTGAGATAAAGTTCATGCACAAGTGATACGGCTGCACAGAAAATCGTCAGAAGTACAGCATTATAGCCGAAAAGCCGTCCGCAGGCTATATCAATCATGAATCCGCAGAATGCACCTGTATAAGCAGAAATCATGGTATCATTGCTTATAGCGATGCACAAAGCAACAGGAACAAGAAGTATCGGCTTTGTCCATGAACCTGTAGTCATTGCCGTGAAGCACAGCAGAATCAGCACAAGATATAAAAACCAGCGAACGGTTGTTTTGATATATAGAATACGTTTTTCACGGGGTGTTTTCAGCCTCATTTTCTGTCTCCTTTTTTCCTGCAAAATCAGTTATGACAAATACAGCGTGCAGACGGGAAATATCCGTGCAAGGTTCTATTTCCGCATAAGCAGTAAGACCGTTTGTCTCAACACCGGTACTTTTCACAGTTCCAATCGGATAATCTTTCGGGAAAAGTCCGCTGCTTCCTGATGTTATAATAAGGTCTCCGTTTTTTATCTGATGGTTTATATTAAGATGAGTTAATTTGGTCATATTATTTTCGGCTGTGATAACACTGCCTTCAATAATGCCGAAATCCGCATTTGTTGATGAACATACGGAAGCAATTGACAAATCAGGAGAAAGAATCGTGCGGACTGTAGCAGTATACTGCGATACTTCAATAACTATTCCTACAATTCCATCAGAAGTGGCAACGGGACTGTAAGGTGTAATTCCGTCTGCATAACCTCTGTCAATTGTAAACGACTTGAAAGGGTCATTTGCGATATATCCCAGAATTTCCGCAGGCTGAGAAAAAACGCTGTCGGGGTGTTCTTCTTTTATTACAGCAAGTTTGCGGAGTTCTTCAACTTCTGCTTTCAAATCATCATAGTCGGCAAGCTGTTTATTAAGTTCACCTATTTTTTTCTGCAATTCTTGATTTTGTATATAATAGAAGTCGGAATTTTCATATCTGTCAACAATATTTTCAATTTTCACAGAAAATCCGTTTGAAACAAATCTTATCGGTTTTGTTATTGTATTTAAAAAAGAAGCTCCTGAAAAAGAATATCCGCCTTTTGTTACTGAGTAAATCATAATTCCGACAAGAAAGGCAATAAATGCAAGCAGGAATTTGAATCGTGTGCTTTTCAGAAATTCACGCATTAATCCGCCCCCTTAATAATACTTAATGTTTTCAGTCAATGCGTCCTGATATTTGCTGATATTTTCAAGAATTTTTCCGGTACCCTCAGCAACGCAGTCAAGAGGATATTCAGCGATATATACAGGCATACCCGTTTCACGGCTGATAAGCTTGTCAAGACCTCTCAGCAAAGCACCGCCTCCCGAAAGAGTTATTCCATGGTCGATTATATCGGCGGAAAGTTCGGGCGGAGTTTCTTCAAGTGTGGTTT
This sequence comes from Ruminococcus sp., assembly GCA_029063695.1. GTDB lineage: Bacteria > Bacillota > Clostridia > Oscillospirales > Ruminococcaceae > Ruminococcus. Next base: position 69 of record JAIDNR010000182.1, on the reverse strand, counting down.
TTATGGCATCAATCACTCTTGCAAGCGGTTCCACAAGTGCGTCACGTATTTCAGCGGAATTGACAACAC
>JAIDNR010000181.1 GCA_029063695.1 Ruminococcus sp. | reverse complement strand
TCCTTTGAAATAATTGGAACATGGTCATCCGAAACATAGTACTGCTCCGCCTGACCTTTATTTCTGCTTTTTTTAAACGGAAAAACGTTCTCTGTTATCTTTTTCCGCCACAGACAGTCACCGATATATTTTTCGTTGGTCAGAATGTACCTGACTGCTTTTTTCTTCCATATACAGCCGGATTTTCCCATGACTTTCCCCTCACGGTTCAGAATATCACAAATTTTGTTCAAGCCACTTCCGCTCAGAAATTCAGCATAAATTCTACGGACAATCACGGCTTCTTTCTCAAATATTACAAATTTTCCGTTCTCTTTTCGGTATCCAAACGGCACATTTGAGACGATATATGTACCGTTTTTCATTCTGTTTTTTATCGACCACTGTATATTCTGCGAAATCGAAACTGATTCCTCCTGAGCAAGACCGCCCATGATTGTTATCATCATTTCATCGGTCATTTTGGCAGTATCGACGTTCTCTTTTTCAAAACATATCGTGATTCCGAGCGACTTCAGTTCACGAATATTTTTAAGACAGTCCCTTGTATTTCGGGCAAATCGGCTTATCGACTTCGTATAAATTCTGTCGATTTTACCCTTTCGGCAGTCTTTCATCATTCGCTGAAATTCCTCACGTTTGTCCTCACGGGTTCCTGTCACACCTTCATCGGCATAAATATCGATTAAAGTTTCCGTTTCTGAATTCTCAAAAATCTGACTGTAGTACCTTGTCTGTGCCATAAAAGAATTCAGCTGATCTTCGCTGTCTGAACTCACTCTGCAGTACGCCGCACAACGAATCATCGCACTTTTTTCTTCTGCTATTGTCGGCTGTATCACCGTTATTGTTGGCATATTTTCACGCTCCTTTCACTCAACAAGAATACCACATTTTTTCTCAAAATGGTATCACCATACCTGACAAATTTACTTGTCAGAATCTGTGGAATCCATACATTTATCGGCTTCCGAGGCTGCTCTGCAAAGACACATTGTGAAAATTCCAACTGTTCCTCCGACCATGCATCCGACTATAAATCCAATCATGCTGCCACCTCGTATTCCCGTGCAGACGGATATTCCGAAAACACTTCCTTTTCATTGAGTTCGCTGATTTTTTTCTTCTGCTCGTCAGTCAGGCAAGTCAGCGCCATCAAAAACGCCTCCATCTGACTGTACATAAATTCTGCCGTGCCATACTTATTCATTCACATTCACTCCCAGACTTATTTTGATTATTTCGTCGATATTCCGCATCATTCCGTTATCCAGCGAACCGACATACCTGCCTATTCTGCATTTATCAAGCGTTCTTATCTGCTCCGCAAGAATCGTGGAATCTTTCGGAAGTCCCGAATCTCTAATTCTTATGTGAACAGGCAGTTTACTCTTTTCCGCCGACGAAATCGGAACAGCGATAACCGTCGGACTATGCCTGTTCCCGATGTCATTCTGCACAATCAGCACCGGACGGACACCGCCCTGTTCCGAGCCAATCACGGGATTCAGGTCAGCATAAAAAATATCTCCGCGTTTAATCATAATATTTATCACTCCCATTTTTAGGCGGTTTAAAGCCTTTTTTATTTCTCACACAGCTGTGAAACGGACAAAAAAGCACATCCGTATCCCTTGCATACCAGATACAGCCTCTGCACGGATGTTTGTCCGATAATTTTATTGTCGGAATCGTAATATTAACACCGAATTTCTGCTGTAAATCAGACATTTTTTCATTGTTCATAAACCACACTCCTTTCCAAGTTTTTTTATGTAAGACGGCGGTCTGCAAATTACAGAATCCGCCGTAACCTTTTTGCCTTCGTCCGATTCTTCAGACGATTTTCCGTAATATTTATCCCCGATATCCGTCACGGCGGAGCGTCAGAAACGATGAACAGCGTATTCATCTCATGGATTTCTCATCCCTCTGTGGTTCTCACAGAGCCGTCCCCATTGCTTGAGTCTGTGGCTGGGCGGAAGTAGCATTATCCTCCTGCGTTTCGTTGCTCACGGGAAGCTGTCCCGATTTCCGGACTTCATATTTGTCGCTCGCTCTTACGAGGTCTTGGCGTATGATCCGCACAGCTGACGAGATTTTATACCGTCCGCAGGATTCACGTATTTCTGATGCTGACTATTCTGTTTTCAAGGTACTTTTCAGAAAAGCTTATTTTTTTGCCCTTCTATATCTCTATAGGCAGAAAAAATTCAATTTCACAAAAATTATTTTTTAAAATTTGAAATGTTTAGCAATTTTTAACAGCATTGCTTTGATTTTATATGACACACTTTGTTGAGTTTTACCAATTGCAAATGCAGCTTCCGTTTCAGACTTCCCCTCAAGCACGACCATTTTAAAAACTTTCTGCTCCTCCGGAGAGAATGTCATCAGATACGAAAGAACATTCTGAAACAGAATTTTATCTTCAATACCCTCAAACATATCTTCATAGAAAATGACACTGCTGTTGTTTTCGTCAAATTCCTCAAACGTTGGATAAATACCATCGCTGAGAGACGAAATGTATCTTGTGTGTCTCTTACGCTTAGCTTCCTCTTTATATTCGCTTTCACTGCACTCCAAAACAAAATTACCGAAGGAGATATAGAATCTTCCTTCGGTAATTATCACGTCCTTTATAAATTTTTCTTCGCTGACCTCTATGTACTTCTCACCATTTTGGTCGTTGTTATATTCAAAATACTTGACTTTCATTTTAACCTCCGTTTTGATTTTCTTGTTTCGAATCAAAACGAAGGCTAAGGATATTTGGCAATATAACATTGCCAGTACTTAAAAATGGGTATAAAAAATCCCCATTCCGATTTCAAAACGAAATAGGGTAAAAAAGCAGCATAGCTATCAAACTTTTTAAGTTTAATCGTTACACTGCTGCTGATCATAATCTTATTTTCCGTGATTTATAGTTTTTTCATACTATATTTCCGTTTATTCCAATGTAAATATCAGCTATCTGCTGATTCCTGTTCCTGACAACATAATAAAAATCCATAACCGTATCAAGCTGATTCTGTATCATGTACATTATTATCTGTCTCATATACACATCAGACTCTGCCGACGACTTAA
>JAIDNR010000180.1 GCA_029063695.1 Ruminococcus sp. | reverse complement strand
ACTTCTCAATCTAAACGTTCACGAAAATTTGCCTTATTCCGTCTTTTTTCTTTTAAGTAAACGCATATGGGGCTTCTTCCCTCCCGAAACATTTTAAAATTTTTGAAAGGACGGTACACTACTATGATTAAACATAAGATTTCTAAACCTGTTGGCAATAGTTCTGAAAGTAAGCCTAAAATTAGTATCACCGCTATAAATGGAGATACAACAGCAAACAGCGTTCCATTCAGGGGAGTCAAGGAAAAAGAAGTAAGCGAAAACAACTTTGATATTACTCATGAAACCAGAAAACTACTTCCAAGGAAATCCAAGATATTTGTAGAAACAGAAAAAAATCATGCCGAAGAATCAGATGATACTGATGAACTTCCAATCATAAAAGATAATTCGTATATTCAGACGGCTGAGGATTTTGAAATAGAGATATACTCCAGTGTAGAAGTCAGCGAGGAGACTTACAGAAAACTAATGAAAAATGCTGTACAGTCTGAAATGATAAGCGGCAACGGCAAAAGAGTTCCAGTTGACGTTATAAAGGTAAAAAATGCCTATGCAATGAAGATTGCAGACAGAGTTTTCAAATGGTTATGCAGTGGATTCACAATAATTAAAAAAGCTAAGAGTACAAATGGCGAAGTCAGTGTTGAGATTCAGGTAAGCGATGACCTTGATACATCAAATATCACAGTTTCGGCAGACGTTTTCGCAAAAGCAAATTTAAAAGATTTAAACAAGTATAACATTTATGTAAATATCGGTTATGAAATGACGGCGAGCATCTACTTTCAGAAAATTCTTGCAGCCATGCCAACAGAATCGGCAAAAGAACAGTTAGGATTCTCCAATAGAAATGGTGAGTTAAAGTTTACTGGCTACGAAAATGCAGTGCTAAAATCTCATAATACTTTCAGAAATTCAGACGAATATATCAAGGCTCTAAATGAGTTAATTTCAGACAGCATTCCTATTCAATATCTCTTATCCGCTTCAATGTCCGCAGCACTTATGTCTGTTTTAAAGTTAAAACATAACATTCCACTTCATTCATATATAATAAATGCTGTTGGAACATCTTCAACGGGTAAGACGATTTCAAGCAGACTATGTGCATCAATGTGGTCTGACCCATGTTCAGATAAGATTTTTACGGCAATGCTAAGCACAAATAACGCAATGTTCAAAAGATTAGGCGGTCGTTTCGGAGTGCCAATGTTCCTTGATGAATCGACAATTGCAGGAAATGTAAATACAGCGGAGTTTGGTTACACGATATACGAGGAAAGAGAAAAATATCGTTTAAATCCTGATTGTACTGAAAAATCCAGCGGTACTTGGAATACAGTGGTAGTTATGAGTAGTGAAGAGCATTTCCATACAAGTGATAAGTCACAGAACGGCGGTCTTGTGGTAAGAATCCACAATGCTGAAAATCTTTCCTTTACAAACAGCAGAGAACACGCCGACAGAATAAATAATTTTATTAGTCATAACTATGGCGTTCTTGGAAAAGTTTTCGTAAACTATCTTATGAAAAATATATTAAAATTAGAAAAAGCTTATGAATCTGCAAAAGAAAGTATGAGGGAACTTACAGTTAATTCACGTAATGCTTACACAGACAGACTTGTTGACACATACGCTTTAACATACTTAACGGCTAATATTCTTTGTAAACTCGGTCTTGAAATTGACTTTGACGGTGTAGCGGCTATCATGCAGGAGCAGAATAAGGTGATTTCTTGTGAATATAACCTTGCGAATAACGCTTTACAGGCAATTCAGGCTTATGTTGCAGGTCATGAAAACAGTACGGAAATCAATCGTTACTGTATCGGAAATGACCAGTCATTTATTACCTCCGTTGCGATAACCGAAAATCTAACCGCAAAGATACTTGCCGAAGCAGGCTTTAAGGACTTAAAAACGACAATAAAAGAGCTTGACAAAGCAGGATATCTAATTCGTCAGGGTAAGGAAAAAGCGAATGGTTTAAAATCCAAGCTCCATATAAACAGAGTGCCTGTCACTTGCTATCAATTTAAATTTGCTTCTGACGAATTCAGAAAATACGAGCATTTAGACAAGAAAAAAACTTACGACAATTATTCAGATTAAAAATTTTCGTTACAAGCCTTGACTTCTACGAAAGTCGAGGCTTGGGGAGGTGATAGAATGCAAATAAAACATATAACAATAAACAGAGATGACATAAGCAAAAACAATATATCTGACAGAAAATTTAACTATAGTTCAGTAGTCAACAATTCTGTAAATAATACATCTGATGATATAATAAGTTCCACAGTATCGGTACTTTTCGACATTTACCAGTCCATAAAGGAGGATTCTGAAAATGAGGTTACAAAAACAAATTAAAGCAATTGCATATATAAGAGTTTCTTCCGAAAAACAGGTGGAAAATTACTCCCTTGATTTTCAGGATAGAATACTTAAAAGATATGCAGAAACAAATAATATAAAATTAGTCAGGGTGTTTCGTGAAGAAGGATATTCCGCAACGAATACCAATCGACCTGCCTATAAAGAGATGATAAAATATCTTGAAGAAAACGATATAGATGTAATTCTTGTGCATAAGCTTGACAGACTGCACAGAGATGAAACAAATATGTTTAATGATTTAAAAAGGTTCAGAGAAAGCAAAATAAAAGTCATAGCAGTGGCTGACGGTATTGACACTTCTGACGATTCGGCAGGTCTTGCAACAGCTATGCTTGCGGCGATAGGTGCGAATTTCAGTCGTAATTTGAGCAGAGAAACAAGAAAAGGACTTACTTCTGCGGCTGAAAACTGTTTACATACAGGCGGTAAACCACCATATGGCTTTAAACTTGACCGTGAAACGATGCTTTTGGAGATAGACGAGACAACAGCTCCAGCGGTCAGAAAAATGTTTGAGTTATATGCTGACGGTTTCGGAACTTCTGACATAATAAAATGGTTAAAAGAGCATGGATATAAAACCGCAAAAGGTAACGACTTTAAGGCAAATGCTCTTAACGAAATCTTTCACAACGAGAAATATCGTGGCTGTTACACTTGGGATAAAGCTCTTGCAAAAGACGCAGACGGGCATAGAAATACACATGGTCGAAAAGATGAATATATAAAAATTGAGGGCGGCTGTCCTGCGATAGTTTCTGAAGAGATTTTCAATAAAGTGCAGGACAGATTAAAAGAGAATGCTAATAAAGCCAATAATCGAACACCTGACAGACACTATCCACTTACAGGGATAATTTTCTGCAATTGCGGAAGTCCGATGTGTGGCAGTATCAGCTACTCCAAGGGTAGAAGATACCATAAATATAACTGTATCAAAAAATGTGGAAATAAGCCGATAAGAGCAGAATATATTGAATTATTTGTAATCAATGCAATAAGTACCTGTATATTTTCCAAACCTAATAAAGAGTTGCTACTTTCGGGATTAAATAATCTATCAAACAACACAAAGCTTGAATCGGATAAAGAATATCAACAGTTAAGAAGTAAATTGTCAGGACTTGAAACTTCTCACGAAAATCTTCTTAAAGCACTTGAAAAAGGTAAGGCTTCAAATGCAATCATGAACAGGCTTGAAAGAATTGAACAGGAGAAAAAGCAGACAGATTTTAAAATACAGAATCTTACAAGAGATACACATACTTTTACAGAATATGACTTACAGCTTATACAAAATAGGTTCAGTGAGTTTTTACAGTTCAGAAACAGCATTAACAATAAATATTTTTTAAGAAGTGTAATCGACAAAATAGAGGTCGGTGAAGAGCAGATAAAAATATCGCTTAAAGGCGGTATTTCTATAAATAAATCAACAAAAATACTTATGAAAGGTAATGATGATATGTTAAGAAATATTGTTAGAACGGAAACAAAAGTAGTTGAGGGAATTTTACTTGCAATCGGAAGTGCTGAAGAAAATGGCTTTATATCAGTAAAAATTGCACTTAGCACCGAATCTGCATGGAGTTTCGGGACTATACTTGACATAACTATCCCCGAAGAATATCTATACGGAATGGCTGTTGAAGCCGATATGGACGTTTTTGAATTTGTCGGAGCAGCGATAAATGTCATGATTACTTTAAATAACGACAAAATATCAAACATAGACGATATATCTATGAAGTAA
>JAIDNR010000018.1 GCA_029063695.1 Ruminococcus sp. | reverse complement strand
AGCAGATCAATACAGAACACTCTGTTGTGATATCGAAATACGATAAAGCTGTAAACCGTAATTTCAAGCGTGTAGAGCGTTTTGAAGATAAGCTGTCAGACGAAAAAACAGGCAAGGATTTGGATTACAATGACTACGCCGAATGGCACAGCAAGGTGTGTAATGCTCGGAACCTATGGAAAAAAGGCAAGTTAAATAATGAGGCTTTTTTGAAGCTGATTCATGAGTTAGGTTAAAAATATAATTAAATAAAAACCTCCACAAGATTACTCTTGCGAAGGTTTCTGATTGTCCCGTTGTATTGGAATAGAACCAATATATATTCTCTCTTACTGTGCAGACAGAGAGTTATTTTGAATGAGAAGTTTTCTCATTTCAATCATATCAAATACATCAAGTTTGCCGTCTTCATATAAGTCAGCTGCTTTCCAGTTTGCAAGTTTTATATCCTGGACTGCAAGAAGCCACTTTTGTAACAGAACTACATCTGCAATTGTAAATTGTCCGTCATTGTTTACATCGCCGATGACTGTTTCCGATAATGTCGGTTCAATAATAAACTTCTGACCGTCACCACCCCAGTAATTCCACTGGCATATATTTGCACCGTTTTCCAGACTTATACCATATACATCAGCACATGACTTACTGTCTGAAACTGCACTCAACAGTGTATACGTACCATCATCATTGACGTACAGACTGAATTTCTGAGAATTATCCCATGTAAGATTTTCAAGTGAAATATTTGTACCATCACTGTCTGAATTATTTTCAACTGTCAGCGCTTTTCCGTTTTCAGCCTGTATAATATACGTGCCGTCCTCCTGTTTGGAAATCATCCAGTTTTCCTTATCACCCTGAACAACATTGTCGTCGTCTGAGGAAATAAAAAGACCACTGTTGAGGTTTCTTATAGTATAAGTTCCGTCTGTAACTTTTGGACGTACAGGAGTAATCTTCCACGTCTGGCAAGCACCGCCCCAGTAATTCCACTGGTTAATTACACCGCCGTTTTCTTCTGACCAGCCGTATACATCAAGACCGGAGGTATCGCCCGATACCTTTGATATAATACCGTAAAAAGAACCGTTCTGTACGATTGTAAACAACTGATTGTCCGTACCTGTATATGTCTGCAATACGACATTAAGTCCATCGGAGTTATCTGTACCGTCTATTGTAATACATTTTGATTCGTCTTTCATCGAAAGAATTTTGAAATACTCATCGTCAACCGCTACCAAACGCCATTCCTGACTACTTCCGCCACTCAGTTTCCATTGCTGTATCTGTGTACCGTCAGTTGTTTTTCCGTCGGACAAATCAAGTGCCAGACCGCTGAATTTATTGGTGATATAATAAGGAATACCACTGACAAGTTCTGTATTGCTCAGTTTTACATTTGAACCGCTTCCCTGTACTGAAGCTGTATTATAAACTGACTGACTGTCGGTATTTGTGTTATTTTTCATATCTTCCGAAAAATCATATTCAGTTTTCTTGCTTCCCCAGATACAAGTATTGTTGCCTGTAGCAGTGAATGTCATTTTCTTTACCATTTTGGAAGATTCATCAGCCTGTACTATAAAACTTCCCTTGTATGTGACATTATCGAAAGTAAAGGTCATATCCGCTGAATTTTCCGACATAGTCCATGTTCCCTTAATGTCACCTGTTACTGTTCCGTCTGTATTCAGAACAATATTCTGTGAATATGCAACTTCCGCATTATTACCACTTGTCGTCTGGTCGGCAACAATTTTCTGTTTGAGTTTGTGGAAAATAAATTCATATTCGCCCGTAACGGCTTCTGTAGTATGACCCGTTTCAGAAATTTCCTCGTTAGGTACATATTCATAAGGCGTTGCAACAGGCCAGTCGTCCTCATTCATAATAAGCTGATGTACTCTCACTTCATGGAAACCATATTCGTCATCAAATTTGTTATGATAAATAACAAAAAGTCTGCCATCGTCGTCCATGAGGACGGAGTTGTGACCCTGTGCTTTGTTAGGACGGTCGTTGCAGTCCCACTGATAGTTGCTCATAAGACGCATACCGATATTACCGCCGATATTGTCTCCGCCTGATTTATATATAGCAGAATTGCCATTCTGGTCGACGTAAGGACCTGACGGTGATTTGCTTCTGAAAACACGCATATTGTAACCACCGTCATTGTTGAAACAGCCGTATGATACAAAGAGGTAATAATAACCATTACCTGTTTTGGGATTTTCCATATACTCAATGTACGGACCTTCACCCGAAACCCAGTGACCGCCTGCCGCTTTTATACCCATATATGCATCTGAAACATCATTTACTGTATCATATGTTACATTGTAGTCACGCAAACCAGTATTTTCATCAAGTTCAAGCATATACAGACCGCCGAACCATGAGCCGTAAATAATCCACAGCTTACCGTTTTTGTCATAGAATACAGCAGGGTCAATAGCGTTTGTACCATACTGAGGATTCCAGTTTCCATTGTTGTCAAGGTAACGTGAAATATCAGGATTACTGCCCAGCACCTTTTCAGCATCAGTTTTTTTATAACTGAAAATATCATTGTTTTCAAATCCCGAATAAACAACAGTATCAACATAAGTATACGGGCCGTCAATATTATCTGCTGTACAAAGTACTATTGAAGATTTATAGGAATCACCGTTAACACTGAGATACATACAGTATTTTCCCATTACTTCATTATATACAATGTCAGGTGCCCAAAGGTTGCCTGACAAATCGTAATTTGCGTTTGAAGGTGACGACCATGATGCAGGAATTGCGAGATCAGTATAAATATTATTAAAAAATGTAGTATTTTTAGTTCCAGCATTAGAATTTGCTGTAAAAGTCCAGTTCCCTAAATCTGAAGAACGTGCAGCAGCAAGATGTGAACCGATAATATAATAGCTGTTGTCGTCCAGTTTGATAATTGATGGGTCATGTACGCCTACACGTGTATGATTTGCCGCTGATGCATAAAATACTCCCAAACAACTTATGGCTATACAGCCTGAAATCAGTGCAGACAGAATTTTTTTTACTTTCAATTAAATCCCTCCTAAAAACAATTTTTATCGAATACATTAAGGCTATTGTACCACATTTTTTTCAATATGTCAATATATTTTTATTTTTATCACAAAAATAAAAAATTATTCTATTCCCTCTATGATAAGAATTGCCTGCTAACTGAAAAAGCAGGCAGATTTTATACATTAGAACGACATTCTTACTCCTTACCGTGACACGCTTCTATTTATCGGTAATCAATCTAATTATTTCTTTAATCAATCTGATTATATCTTTCTTTTTATTTGGAGTAAGCCTGCGGTATTGCTCAAGCAGCAGCATTTCATCGTCTGTAAGCAGAGATGTACTATGCTCCGTTTGTTTTTTTATTGTTTCAAGCCGTCTGACAGTGACATCGAATAACTTAGCAGCTACA
>JAIDNR010000179.1 GCA_029063695.1 Ruminococcus sp. | reverse complement strand
GTATTGAAGAAGCGGAACAGTTTGCCAAAGATTACATTGACTGCGAGGAAAAAGAGTATCAGAGGATGCTTGATGAGTTCAGCGGTAAGTCTGAATAAAATTTATCTGTGGTACTTGATTTTGTGCCTGAAAAATGATATAATTATATCAGAAAAGGACGGAGGTGCGGTTTATGGGTATTTATCTGAATCCACAGGGAACTGATTTTGAAGAAGCTTTGAATTCTGAAATATATATTGATAAAAGCGAACTGATAAAATATACGAATAAGATATTGAGAACAAAACAAAAGTATATTTGTGTAAGCAGACCAAGGCGATTCGGAAAATCAATGGCGGCTGAAATGTTGACGGCTTATTACAGCTGTGGATGCGATTCTAAGGAAATATTCAGTCGACTGAACATTTCGGGAGATGAATCATTTGAAAAGCATCTGAACAGGTATAATGTGATTCATATCAATATGGTTAACTTTTTGGAACGTTCAGAATCAATTGATGATATGCTTGATTATCTAAAAAAACGTCTTCTTCATGAAATAAAAAAGGAGAACGGCGATGTTGACTGTTTTGATTGGAATGACCTGGTTTCTGTACTTGATGAAGTGTTTCAGAAGAAAAAAATCCCGTTTATTTTCATAATTGACGAATGGGACTGTATTTTCAGAGTTCATAAAAGCGACGAAAAATCTCAAACAAAGTATCTTAATTTTTTAAGGAATCTTCTGAAAGACCAGAGTTATGTTGCACTTGCATACATGACAGGAATCCTGCCGATAAAGAAGTACGGCGAGCATTCGGCAATAAATGCATTTTACGAATATTCAATGACCGGAGCTGAACCGATTTCGGAATTTACCGGTTTCACAGAAGATGAGGTTAAGGAACTTTGTGAAAAGTATAATAAATCATTTTCGGAAATGAAACGATGGTACGACGGTTATAACTTAAACGGAATCTCGATTTACAATCCGAAGTCGGTTGTTGAATCAATTCTTCGTGGACAGTTCAATAATTACTGGACTTCAACGGAAACTTATGAGGCGTTAAAAATCTATATAGAGATGAATTTTGACGGCTTGAAAGATAAGGTTACGCAACTGATAGCAGGCGAAAAAATTGAAATAAATCCCGGAAAATTTCAGAATGATATGACGACTCTCAGAAGTGCGGATGATATTTTTACTCTTCTGGTTCATCTTGGATATTTGACATATGATTTTTATACGAATCAGGTATGGATTCCGAACAGCGAAGTTGCTCAGGAATTTGTAAATTCCATTGAGGACGGCGGTTGGGAAGAAGTTGTGAAAGCAATAAAATCATCGGACGAACTTCTGAAAGCTACGCTGAATTGTGATGAAGAAAAAGTTGCGGAGCTGATAGACAAGGCACACAGCGATAATACATCGATTTTGAAGTATAACGATGAAAACTCGCTGTCCTGTGTAATTTCGCTTGCATATTATTCTGCAAGAAAAACTTACATTATCGAACGTGAGCTTCCTGCCGGAAAAGGCTATGCCGACTTGGTTTTCAGACCAAGAAAAAACAACAGTAATCCTGCAATGATTGTGGAACTCAAATATGATAAGTCCGCGGAAGGTGCACTGGAACAGATTAAGAAAAAACAGTATACCGACTGCTTAAAGGATTACAGCGGCGAAATTCTGCTGGTCGGAATCAATTATGACAAGGACAGCAAATGTCATAATTGCAGGATTGAAAAAACGGTTTTATAAAATCAGATAGATGAATAACGCTTACAAAGCACATGAATGTAAAAATTTCATGTGCTTTTTTGTAATTATGCCGATTGTTTTTGAAAAGAAACATTCGGTATTTTTTAGCAGAAAGGACGGATAGGACATGATAAAGATAACTGTACAGTATAATGACCGTTTAAGAAGTATTCGAGTATTCGTTTTCCATGTTCGGAAAAGGAACTGATTTCCGCACTTATGGAAATTCACGCCTTGAATGATACCCCGCCAGAGCTGTTCGTAACAGAGGTGAAATATCCTGAAGAACTTGATTTCCTAAAAGACCGTTTTGTCAATCTGGACGAGCTGAACTACCTTGCAAAACGGTTCGACAGTTTTTGTGAAAGCGAGGAAAAGCGGTACTTCGGGGCAATGAAGCATGAATCTTTTACAGAACTTCCCGATCTCATCAATCTGACTTTTAATCTCAGCAGATACACGCTGATTCGGGATGTCAGTGATATGGGTAGAATCGGCAGGGAGTATCTGTTAAACCGTGATGGCTGTATTCCTGCCCACGACGATGATAATCCAAAGTATGCAGAGATTGGTCGAAATTTGATGCAGTCCGGCAAGGGCATATGTACCGATTATGGTTTGCTTTTCATCAATGAGGATATTCCGTTTTCTGAAGAATACGACGGTCAGGTGTTTCCGCAGTATCTGTATGATACGGATGTGCTGTTCATTGCGAGTGCAGAGTACAGAGACAGAACGGAATATCTGTATATGCCCTGTGAGAATGAAGCAATAACAAAGGCGTTCGGACGGCTCGGTGCAGAAAATCCCGATGATGTAAAAATTATTATAGAGGATTTTAATGTGGATAATTCCGTTTGGTTCGAACGGCTGTGTGAACTTGCAGAAAAAGAGAGTATTTATGATGTCAATATGCTTGCCGGAGCAGTCAACAATGCCGATATGGACTTGGGTAAACTGGCTCGTGTAGCGGAATATGCAGGTGTAGGAGATGCTGTTTCACCACGGAAATCAATTTTCAAAAACTTGACAAGTATGGTATAATAAAAATATGAAAAGTAACGGAATAACAG
>JAIDNR010000178.1 GCA_029063695.1 Ruminococcus sp. | reverse complement strand
GCAAAATATCAGTCGGATAATTTGTCGGCTGATATAACATCACTTGTCGTCGGAGATGTGTATAAATACAACAATACATGGAAATTCTGTGTCGTCGCAGAGGGTTTCAGAAAAGATTTATCGGAATTTTGCAATATATATGGAGTTGAAATAGAATAGCCGTAAATGAAAGGGTGTTTATTTTGGTAGATTTTCAGGTTATCAATGAATTGTGCCTTATGGTGAAATGTACGGGAAATGACTGTATTTTCACCAAAGCAGGTGCATTTATTGCAGGTGAGTGCAACGGAGCGAAGAATTTCAAATTTACTAAAGTTCTTCTCGGTCCTCAGCAGAATGCAGGACAGGCAATACTTGGTCAGATTATAAGACGTGTGACGGGTGAAAATCTTCCGCTTATGAAAGTGGATTTTTCAGGTGACAGCGTGACTTATTATGCAAATCATCAACAGCACATTGTTGTATATCATCTTCAGCAGGGTGAAAAACTTTATGTTGAAAGTGAAAATCTTCTTGCATTTTCAAATCAGTGTGATTATTCTGTCAGATTTCTCGGACAGGGAATTATTTCCCAGAAAGGAATGTTCACTTCACAGCTCACGGGAATGGGTTCTAATGCACTTGTTGCTGTACTTTCAGATGGAAATCCGATTGTACTCAGTAATATAGAATCAAAGCAGACTATTACCGTTGACCCTGATGCCGTTGTATGCTGGACAAACTCAGACCCTGAAATAAAGATGGATTTGTCATGGCGTAATTTTATCGGACAGCATTCGGGTGAAAGCTATATGTTTGAGTGGATTGGAAACAGTCCGACATCTGTTCTTGTTCAGCCTATGGAACGTGAACATGGAGTACATATAATAGATTAAAATATATGAAATTTCACAATTCTATCACATAATTGTCACATATATGTAATATTATTATTGTTGTTGTTTAGAAAGGGAATTTTTGGGATATGGATTTAAAGCGTGGAATGCGTGATAAGCTTGATAAATATGTCAGCCTTAACAACATAATTGATATTGGAATGAGCATAAGCGGTTCTGATACCTATGATTTCTGCTGTTTCGGCGTTGATGCAAATGACAAGCTTTCAGATGACAGATATATGATTTTCTATAATCAGACATCATCACCGAATAATGAAATACAATACAGCAGTTCGGGAAATTCAGCAGGTTTCAGAGTGAATCTTTCAGGTCTGCCCATGAGTATAAACAAACTTGTTTTTACGGTAAGCATTGACGGAAATACGACAATGGGAAATATAAACTCCCATATATTCAGTCTTAATCAGAACGGCATGAACGCACTGAGACTTCAATTGAGCGGTGCGGATTTCAAACAGGAAAAAGCCATAATTACTGTTGAAATCTACAGAAAAGATGTATGGAGAATTAATGCAGTTGCAAGAGGATTCAACGGCGGACTTGGTGATTTGCTAAGGTCATACGGCGGTGAAGAAGCTGCTCCCGAAGTACCAGAACAGGTACCTCAGCCCGAAAAAATATCACTTGAGAAAAAGCTTGAAAAAGCACCTCAGCTTGTTTCACTTGCAAAACCTCTTACAGTTGAACTTAAAAAGCGTAATCTGCTTGATGTAGTTGCAAGGGTTGCACTTGTTATGGATATTTCAGGCTCAATGAGTGGAAGATACAGCAACGGAACGGTACAGGAAATTGTCAATAAGATACTTCCTCTTGCCGTTCAGTTTGACGACGACGGAGAGCTTGATTTCTGGTACTATGGCTCTAAGCCTGGACGTATGGATTCGGTCAATCTAAGCAACTATGCTTCTGCTGTTCCTAATGACTGGCGAGGTCTTATGAAAAAATTAGGTGCTACAAATAATGAAGTTGCTGTTATGAACGAAGTATGTGATGAATATTACAACACGACAATTCCTGCATATGTTATATTTGTAACAGACGGAGGAGTTGCTAACGCTTCAAAAATAAAAAAGATTTTGCAGGAAGCATCTAAAAAGCCAATTTTCTGGCAGTTTGTCGGAGTCGGCGGACACAATTATGGCATACTGGAGCAGTTCGATACAATGGAAGGCAGATATGTTGATAATGCGAACTTCTTTGCCCTTGATGATTTCAGAACAGTTCCGAACAGTGAATTATACAGCCGTCTGCTTAATGAGTTCCCGCAGTGGTTGAAAGAAATCAAGCAGAAAAATATGATTTAGAAAGAAGTGATTACATGGATTTAAAACGTGGAATGCGTGATAAGCTTGATAAATATGTCAATCTTAACGGCATAATTGATATTGAAATGAGCATAAGCGGTTCAGATACTTATGATTTCTGCTGTTTTGGTGTTGATGTGAATGACAAGCTTTCCGACGACAGATATATGATTTTTTATAATCAGACATCATCACCGAATAATGAAATACAATACAGCGGTTCGGGAAATTCAGCAGGGTTCAGAGTTAATCTTTCAAGCCTGCCAATGAGTATCAATAAGCTTGTATTTACCGCAAGTATCGACGGAAACAGTACAATGGGAAGTATAAATTCTCATATATTCCGTCTTAATCAGAACGGCATGAACGCATTGGGTCTGCAATTAAGCGGTACGGATTTCAAACAGGAAAAGGCTATAATTACCGTTGAAATCTACAGAAAAGATGTATGG
>JAIDNR010000177.1 GCA_029063695.1 Ruminococcus sp. | reverse complement strand
ATATAATACAATCATGGGAATGTTGTGGTTGTAGTTTTATATTTATGGTAATCACATTGTATCACACTTATTTCAATTTGTCAACCACCACAACAAAAATTTTTAAGGAGGTTATTAAAATGACCAAAGCAAATGCAGACATCAGAGCAGAACTGAAAGCAAAGAGCATTCCTGTTTATGCCGTTGCTGACGTACTGGGAGTACACGAGAACACGGTTTTCCGTCGTTTAAGACATGAACTTCCGGAGCAGGAGAAGCAGAAGTTCATCAGAATCATTGACGGACTTTCACAGCAGAACAGTATAACAGAGGAGAATTGACAATGGAAGAAATCAGAAATTTTGACAGAAAGCTGAAAAAGGTTTTTAAAAAACTCAACAGGCAACATGAGGGAGAATTTGTTCCCTGCTCCGTAAATTTGCTTAAATGGTGCGAAAAAGCAGAAATGCCACAGAATTACAACTGGATTGTTAATCTTCTTTTCAAGGAATGTGACGAAGATGAAACCTGCTATGACTATATTAAGCTTGATTCAGACTTTATAGTGAATCTCGACCAGAACGGTGTGTTTTTATTCAGTGACGTTTTAGCGGACTTTTTCGGTCTTGACAACGTGCGTAGGTTGTGGCGATATATGAGTGCTTCAGATAAATATGAACGTACTTATTATGATGTAGAACAGTGTACACATACATTAAGTGATGAGGAACTGGAATCCGTGAAAGGTAACTATATGCACCCGAAAAATGAGTATGAAGAAGAGGTCTGCAAGCGTATTCTTGGTATTATCAATGCGGAGCAGGAACGCAGGAAGCACCCGATAAAAGCAGTCTTTGCTAATCTGATTACAGTAAAGGTTAGTGAAAATACATGAAAAACAGTACGTTTAACGAACTGAAAAGAATAGCAAAACGCTATAAAAAGTATGGAGTAACACTTGATGACCTTAAAATACTTTTTAAGCAGTCGCCTGATGAGATGACAGAAGAAGCGAGATGTATCGGACTTCGCCTTGCATTAAGTCATGAATTTAATGAGTGTGAGTATTTCACTTCTGCTGATGTTGCAACAGTAACAGGAGAAACTGTAGAGGAAGTAAATAAGTACATTGAAGAAAACGAGGACGAACTGCTTGAAAGTGGCAGTATAGTAAAGCTGTCAAGTCCGCTTCCAAACTTATTTAACTGAGTACAAGGAAGTATGCAGAATGAACATTACACATAAAAATAACGCCCTGCTACTACCAATAGCAAGACGTTGAAAGCAAACACCCATTAACCACAATGAAAATATTCGCCTGCTCTTATTATATCACAAAATCGGAGCAGGTGCAATACTTTGGAAAGGAAATTTAATGAAAAGTTTTGAAATTACAAGAAATATTCCACGCATGGAAACAATAAACAAAGCTGCTGAAATCACAGGTCTGAGCAAGCATTTTATCAGGCAAAAGGCTGTAAACGGTGAAATTGTTTGTGTCAAGGCAGGCAACAAGTACCTGATTAACGTTGACAGACTGATTGAATATCTCAACAACGGCCATACACTTAAACCTGCTCCACCAGTATCAGAGAGCGGTATCAAGCCGATACCTGTCAAGCTGTAAAGGCGGTGACAGCATGAATATACTTGATTTTATACCTGTCGGCAAAAATAATGCCATAACAGGCAAAGAATTACAGAATATTACAGGACTTGACGGACGTTCCGTAAAGAAACAGATAGCAAATGCACGCATCAAGGGTTCAGTAATTTGTGCAAGTCTGAACGGCGACGGTGGCGGTTATTTTATTCCGTCCTGTCCGAGTGAAGCCACTGAGTACGTCCACACGGAACAGTGCCGCATTAACAGTGCAAAGGAAGCACTTAAAGCTGCTGAAATTTATGTATCGGACGGTGACAGCATTTGAGTGACAATTTATTTGATTTCAGGATAAAGGCGGACAGCACTCTTGAAACTGCATTTACGGTGAGTTTCGAGACTGGCTGCAAGATGTACACGGAGTTGATGAACGAAGCAAGAAACAACGGAACAGAAGCCGACGTTTACGAATTTATGAGGTCAAAGGCGGTTGAATTTCAATCGCCTGAATTATGGGAATGTCCGCAGGATTTTGAAAAGCAAGTCCCGATGCAGAAATTCAATCCCGATAATCTGCCCGACCTGCTCCGTGATTACGTCAAAGCGGTTGCTGAATATGCACAAGTTGATGTTGAAATGTGTGTACTTCCTATGCTTTCGGTACTGTCACTTTGCGTACAGGGAAAAGCGGTTGTAAAGCACCCGATAAACAGTCACACACAGCCGCTATGTCTGTATACACTTACAGTTGCTCCGCCCGGAGAGAAAAAAAGCGGTGCTCTGAAAGAGTTCAAGCGTCCTGTTGAGAAATTTCAGAAAGCATATAACAATGCACACGCACTTGATTTTGCGGAATATGCAAGTAAAATTGAACTTCTTGAAAAGCAGAGGTCTGTTGCAATAAAAAAGGGTGATGAAATCACACTGAAAGACTGCGACAGGGATTTGCTTGCATTAAAGCAGAATCCTGTATATCCTGTCACGTTCTCTCTTGACGATGTAACGCCCGAAAGTCTCGCAAATGAGATGTACAGGAACAGAAACAGAATGGGTATTTTAGCATCTGAGGGTGCAGTTATTGATATACTTACTGGGATATATTCAGGAGGAGTAAGCAATATAAGCCTGTTTCTTGACAGCTATGACGGCAACAGCTATGATTTAAGCAGACAGACAAGGGGACAGCTTCACCTTGAAAATCCTCTGCTTGCTATCGGTCTTATGGTAC
>JAIDNR010000176.1 GCA_029063695.1 Ruminococcus sp. | reverse complement strand
ATAAGATTATGATTACCTAAAAATGCGAACTTCAATTAAATGAGAATAATATTTAGGTAATATTCGTATTTAATCTGGCGTATCTTTTTCAGAAATACGAGGGCAGGCTCAGTCTCAGAATGGATTTGATGCCTGATATTCCTGATGATGAACTTATTGAATATTTTAACCATATCAGAAAAAGCAGAGCTGATTTACCGCTGGAAGAACTTCTGACAGGTGCATTTGTTAAAAATATTGCTGTGTATTTAGTAAAGCATTCTGTTAATCGTCCGCTTACAGATAAGATTTCAACGCTGAAAAATACTGAGATACGTAAATTGATAAACAGTATAAAAGCACTTGAATTTGAAGTGACAGGCTGTTCATCATGGCAGAATGCACAGGCTACAATGGGCGGTATAACCGCATCACAGATTGATGAAGATTTGCAGTCCGAAAGGCATAAGGGTTTGTATATGTGCGGTGAAATACTTGATGTTGTTGGTGACTGCGGCGGATATAATCTGCAATG
This sequence comes from Ruminococcus sp., assembly GCA_029063695.1. GTDB lineage: Bacteria > Bacillota > Clostridia > Oscillospirales > Ruminococcaceae > Ruminococcus. Next base: position 2,980 of record JAIDNR010000176.1, on the reverse strand, counting down.
GGCATGGTCATCTGGAATTTTGGTCGGCAGAAAGGCGGCAATTGATGATAAGAATTAACAATATAAAAGTTCCTTTGGATTTTGATTTTTCAGAACTGAAAAAATTCTGTGCAGGGAAATTCAATATACCCGAAAAAAATATATATTCAGTCCGGCTGGCGAAAAAGTCGGTTGATGCACGCAGGAAAAACGATGTTCATTTTATAATATCGGTTGATATTTCCGCAAAAGGTGAAAAATCAGTGAAAAATGCTGTGTCTATTGAGAAATTTGTATATACTGTACCTGAAATAAAGGCAAAAAAACGACCTGTCATTGTCGGTTTCGGACCGGCAGGAATGTTTGCCGCACTTGTTCTTGCAATGGCAGGAACTGAGCCGATTATTCTTGAACGTGGTATGGATGTTGACAGTCGTGTACAAGCGGTTGAGACTTTCAGAAATGGTGGTGAACTGAATCCTGACTGCAATATACAGTTTGGTGAAGGGGGTGCAGGTACTTTCTCGGACGGCAAGCTTACTACAGGAATAAAAGATAAGCGTATCGGCTGGATTCTTGAAAAACTTGTGGAGTTTGGTGCTCCCGATGAGATTCTTTATCTTGCAAAACCTCATATCGGTACGGATAAACTGCGTGAGACCGTAAAAAATCTCCGTCAATATGTTATATCTTTAGGTGCGGAAATCAGATTCAATTCAAAGTTTGTTGGATATGAGACTGAAAATGACTGTATTTCTGCTGTTATATGCAATTGCGGCGGAAATGATTACAGAACGGATACTGATAATGTGATTCTTGCGACGGGACATAGTGCAAGGGACGTTTTTGAAATGCTCTATAAGAAAAATATTGAACTTTCACAGAAAAGTTTTTCTGTTGGTGTACGTATCGAACATCTCAGAAAAGATATAGATAAGGCTATGTATGGCAGTTTTGCAGGTCACAAGGCACTTAAAGCGGCTGATTACAAGCTTGCTGTTCATCTGCCGAACGGTCGCACAATTTACACATTCTGTATGTGTCCCGGTGGTTTTGTAGTACCTGCATCATCGGAGCAGGGGAGACTTGCTGTTAATGGTATGAGCTGTTTTGCACGAGATGCAGAAAACTCAAATTCCGCACTTCTTGTCAATATAAATACTCAGGATTACGGAAGTTCCAATCCTCTTGCAGGAATGTATTTTCAACGTGAACTGGAAGAAAAAGCATTTATTGCAGGCGGTTGTGACTATTCTGCACCTGTTTCTCTTGTCGGTGATTTCATGGTCGGCAGAATTTCACAGAAAATCGGCAGAATTAAGCCGTCGTATATGCCTAAGACGAAATTTGCCCGTCCTGAAGAATATCTTCCAGATTTTGTATGTGAATCACTCAGAATGGGAATAAAGGAAATGGGAAGAAAAATAAATGGATTTGATAATCCCAAAGCGGTACTGACAGGCATTGAAAGCAGAAGCAGTTCACCTGTACGAATAAACCGTACTGAGTCACTTGAATCTGTATCAGTCGGCGGACTTTTTCCATGCGGTGAAGGTGCAGGTTATGCAGGCGGTATTGTTTCGGCAGCTGTTGATGGTATGAAATGTGCCGAAGCCGTAATAAATAAAATTGTATCGGAGATAAATAAATGAATTTAACAAATATTGGGACAGTCAGAGAAATACTCAGCCGTCATGGATTTAATTTTTCAAAAGGTCTGGGACAGAATTTTATTATAAATCCTGATATATGCCCGAAAATAGCTGAAAACGGCAATGCACGGCAGGGATACGGAATACTTGAAATCGGCACGGGAATAGGCGTACTTACTAAAGAACTTGCCCTTAGAGCCGATAAGGTATCAGCAGTTGAGATTGACAGCCGTCTTATGCCCGTTCTTGCCGAAACACTGTCGGATTTTGATAATATAAAAATTTACAATGAAGATGTTATGAAAGCTGATTTGCATAAAATTATAAGCGATGACTTTTCGGGACTGAAAACTGCTGTATGCGCAAATCTGCCTTATTACATTACATCGCCTGTTATTATGATGCTTCTGGAAAGTAACCTTCCGATTGAATCAATAACAGTTATGGTGCAGAAAGAAGCAGCACAGCGTCTGTGTGCGGAAGTCGGAACAAGAGAATCAGGTGCAATAACAGTCGGAGTCAATTATTATGGTACAGTACGACAGCTTTTCGGAGTTTCCCGCGGTAGTTTTATGCCGTCTCCGAATGTTGACTCTGCTGTAATCAGAATTAATATTGATAAAAAATATGACCTTAATAAAGAACAGGAAGAATTTTTCTTCAAAATGGTGAAATCAGGATTTTCTCAGCGTAGAAAAACTCTTGCAAACGCACTTTCGTCACTTATGGGACTTAATAAAAGTGATGTTTATTCGACTCTCAAATCACTTGCAATTGCAGAATCAGTCCGCATTGAGGCTCTCACAATGGAAAAACTTATACAGATTATGCTAAAGCTTATTTGATAGATAAAAGTCTGTCATTAATAATTTTCATCATCTACTAAAATTCTTTTTTATTGATTTTGACTATTCCAATTTGTCATTCGTTTGTGTTTTAATAATATAATCTTTAGAAAATTTTACTATAAAATGATTTTGTTATTTGTTTAAAGTGACAATATAAAATTTAAAATTAAGTTTTATATTGCAATTTTTACATGATATATGATATACTATGCTTCATATTCTGCTTTTTACTGAACTGTTTGATACTAAGCCGATTTATCCCATAGAATCGAGGTTTTTAGAAGTACAAAATCAAAAAATGCCTGAAATACGAGGTTTTAAAAAATGCCTGTTTTTTCGTTTTTGGTAGAACTTTGGTATAATTTTTGGTAACAATTTCTGCAATGTATAATATAATGTGGAATAAAAAACAACGTAAAATCAAGGAAAATTAACCTAAACTCAAGTGCGTAGTCAACACAAAAATATAATATGGGAAACATACTGTTTTAACCTATTTTG
>JAIDNR010000175.1 GCA_029063695.1 Ruminococcus sp. | reverse complement strand
ATTTATAGGAGGTATAAATATGATATTGCTCATTGTTGATACACAAAAACAAATTACAAACACCGGTTTGTATAAATTTGATTTGTTTGTTGAGAATGTAAAAAAATTAATTTCAACTGCCAGAAAGAATAATATTGAAATTATTTATATTCGTCATGACGATGGAGAGGGGAGTGATTTAACAAAAGGTTCAGACGGTTTTGAGATATTTGAAAAATTTTCGCCTTCTGGTGATGAAAAGATTTTTGATAAAACTGTAAACAGTCCATTTAATAATACTGGGTTATTGGAATATCTTAATGAAAAACATGAAAAAAGTATAATTGTCATAGGTCTGCAAACAGACTTTTGTATTGATGCAACTGTTAAATGTGGCTTTGAACATGGATTTGAAATACTGATACCTCAGTATGCAAATTCCACATTTGATAATCAATATATGTCAGCAGAACAGACTTATGAATATTACAACAATTATATCTGGGATAAAAGATATGCAAAATGTCTTTCAGTAAATGAAGTGTTGGATTTGATGAACAGGTAAATTTCAATTATATGAGTGAATGAATATTCACTTTCAGAATAATGCTTATAAAATTAAATTAAAATAAAGGAGAAAAAATTATGACTACTTTTGAAGAACTCAAACGTAGAGGTCTGCTTGCACAGCTCACAGACGAAAAGGAAATCGAGGAACTTGTTAATGCAGGAAAGGCTACTTTCTACATCGGCTTTGACCCGACTGCTGACAGTCTGCACGTCGGTCACTTTATGGCACTCTGTCTTATGAAGCGTCTGCAAATGGCAGGAAACAAGCCTATTGTACTTATCGGCGGCGGTACCGCTATGATTGGTGACCCGTCCGGAAAGACCGATATGCGTAAGATGATGACCCCTGAAACTATTCAGCATAATGTTGACTGTTTCAAGAAGCAGATGAGCCGTTTTATTGACTTTTCCGACGATAAGGCTATTGTTGTCAATAATGCGGACTGGCTTATGAATCTTAATTATATTGAACTTCTCCGTGATGTCGGAGCACATTTCAGTGTAAACAGAATGCTTTCCCACGAATGCTACAAACAGCGTATGGAGCGTGGACTTACTTTCCTTGAATTTAACTACATGATTATGCAGAGCTACGACTTCCTTGAACTTTTCCAGAAATACGGCTGTAATATGCAGTTTGGCGGCGACGACCAGTGGGCTAATATGCTTGGCGGTACTGAACTTATCAGACGTAAACTCGGCAAGGACGCTTATGCTATGACTATCACGCTTCTGCTTAATTCTGAGGGCAAGAAAATGGGTAAGACCGAAAAGGGTGCAGTATGGCTTGACGCTGAAAAAACATCTCCTTACGACTTTTTCCAGTACTGGAGAAATGTTGCTGATGCAGACGTTATCAAGTGCCTGAAAATGCTTACTTTCGTACCTGTTGAGGAAATCGAGGAAATGGAAAAGAATATGGAGGGTGCGGAGTTCAACAAGGCTAAGGAACTTCTTGCATACGAACTTACAAAGCTGGTTCATGGTACTGAGGAGGCTGACAAGGCTAAAGAGGCTTCAAAGTCACTTTTCGGCGGTAGTGGTTCAAATGAGAATATGCCCACTGTTGAAATCGAATCTTCTGAACTTAATGACGGCACAATCGGACTTCTCAATCTCGTAGTAAAAGCAGGACTTGCTCCGTCCGTATCTGAGGCACGTCGTCTTGTTCAGCAGGGCGGTATTACTGTAAACGACGAGAAGATGACTGACCAGAGAGCACAGATTAAAATTGATGGTGATGTTATAGTCCGCAAGGGTAAAAAAGCATTCAAGAAAGTCATTGTTAAATAACTTGATATAATGAAGAAAAGAACTCTGCGAATAATAGGCACTGCTATGATTGCCTGCGGACTTTCAGTACTTGGTGTTCTGGGATATAAGAAAATCAGTCGTGAAATATATCTCAGAACGCTGTTAAAAGATAACATAGTTTTTGAAATTCCTGTACTTGATATAAAAGTCCCTGTTCTGGAGGGAACGGACAACGACAAACTTGCTGTATCGGCAGGTCACTTTCCCGGAACGGGTGAAGTCGGAAGCGGTAATTACTGTATAGCAGGACATAACAGTACAATTTATGCGGAAATTTTCAATGACCTTGACAAAATTCAGATAGGTGACGAAATGTTTCTTATTGATATTGACGAAAATCGTACACGGTACAGATATGTTGTCACGGAATATAATATCGTTGCGCCTACAGCCATTGAAGTACTCAAAGATTACGGCGATGACAGAATTACGGTCATATCCTGTACTGATGACGGACAATACAGGCAGGTTGTAACCGGAATAAAAGAATGACTCCTGTTTTTGCAGGAGTTTTTCTTTGAAATGTAAATTTTCCCTGTTACCTATTGACTGAATCCAAAAAAAATGGTAAAATTATATTATCTTAATAAATAACATAATTTTCGGAAAGGGACATAATATGAAGGGCAATAGAATTATTTCACTGCTGTCTGCTTTGATACTGTCAATAAATCTGATTTTTCCTGCCGTTTCAATTGCAACTGATTCAGAAGTCAATAACTTGGAGAATATAATTACTGTAGGCGATTTAAGACTTATGCAGGATTATCTTTTAGGTGAAAAAACTATCAGCAAAGAACAGTATACACTTTTTGATATGAACGGTGACAGCAATACAGATGTTTTTGATTTCATTTTTATGAAACAGTCGTTTATCGAAAAAGGAATGCAAATTAAGCATACTGCTGAAATTGAACAGTTTATTTACAGCTACACGGAAAATATGTACGGAACAGAGCATACAGCGGTTATTCATTCAGTAAATGAACTTACTGATTATCTATCACCGCTTTTCAACAGTGACATTGTACAGATGTATGTCAATAAATACAACAGCAAATTTTTTAACAGTAATATTTTACTGTTAAATTCTTTCATGAATCCATACAATGAAAAAGCGGTGATAAGTGTGGATTCAGTTAACTGTCTTGACAATTATTTGAATGTATTGGCAGATATTTCTGACTCGTATAATGAACAGAATACCGAATCTGCAATGGTTATTCAGGTTATAATTCCCAAAAGCGATTATGTTGATATGCCTGTTAACTGGCGTTTTTCGAGTGAACTGCCGATACCACCCATTGATGATAATAAAAAACTGATTGATGTGAAGAATATATTGCAGAATCCAGAACTTCCAACAGGTTGTGAAGTCACATCTCTTACAATTTTACTTAACCATCTCGGTTATCCCGCGGACAAGGTTACAATGGCAAGAAATTATCTGCCGAAGCTTGATTTTTACTGGGAAAACGGCATATATTACGGTGCTGATTTCAGAACGACTTTTGCGGGAAATCCCGAATCCCAATATTCATACGGCTGTTATGCCCCGGTTATCAAAAAAAAAAAAGATAAATATAAAAAACAAAAAGCGATACGTGCATCGGCGTGTGATATAACAGG
>JAIDNR010000174.1 GCA_029063695.1 Ruminococcus sp. | reverse complement strand
TTCTTGCATTTGCCGATGAATTTCCGCCGCCGTCTGTGATAGAAAAACTTGATTTGTTTAACGTTTCGGAAATCAGCCGCATAAAAGGCGGAGGAGTGGAAATAAAGCTGTTCGACAGACTCAAAGCACTTGAAAAACTTTATGAAATTGAAAATTCCTCTGAAAAACATGATAAAGCGGCAGAGCTTATCAATGCACTTGCCTTGTCGTCGAAAGGAGATGATGGATATTGAGATTTTCCGAAAAACAGATTACAACGCTTAACTGGTGGCTTAGTCCCGAATATAAGGATTTTGATGCAATAATCTGTGACGGAGCAGTCAGAAGCGGAAAAACCATGGCGATGACTCTCGGCTTTATGCTTTGGGCAAATACAGCTTTCACTGATTCGGCTTTTGCAATATGCGGAAAAACTGTTACTTCACTCAGACGTAATGTAATAACTCCGCATATGACAATGCTCAGGGAATACGGATTTATCTGTGAAGAGAAAGTCAGCCGTAACTATATTGATGTAACTTTCGGCGGAAGAAAAAACAGATTCTATCTTTTCGGTGGAAAAGATGAGGGAGCGGCGGCACTGATACAGGGAGTAACTCTTTCAGGTGTATTTCTTGATGAAGCGGCACTTATGCCACGTTCATTTGTGGAGCAGGCTCTTGCAAGATGTTCCGTGAAAGGTTCAAAGATGTGGTTCAACTGCAATCCCGATAATCCTGCACATTGGTTCTATAATGAATGGATAAAAAAGACAGCCGAAAAAAATGCACTCTATCTTCATTTTACAATGGACGATAATCCGTCGCTTGACGAAAAAGTGCGTGAACGCTATGAAAGACTTTATTCAGGTGTATTTTATGACAGATTTGTACTTGGAAAATGGACGGCTTCGGAGGGTATCATATATCCGATGTTCAGTCCTGAAAAGCACGTCTACAACGGAGAATTTGACTGTGAAAAGTATGTTGTTTCGTGTGACTACGGCACGGTAAATCCTACATCGTTCGGCTTATGGGGTTTTTACAGCGGTACATGGTACAGAATCAAGGAATACTATTATGCATCAAAGCGAGAGGGAATTTCCAGAACGGACGAGGAACATTACAAGGCACTTGAAAATCTTATCGGTGACAGAAAAGTTGATAAAATTATTGTTGACCCGTCCGCCGCAAGCTTTATTGAGTGCATAAAACGTCATGGCAAGTACAGGACTGTCAAGGCGAATAATGATGTAGTCACCGGAATAAGAAATGTCAGCACAGCACTCAAGGACAACAGAATTAAATTTCATGAATCCTGTCATGATATTATCAGGGAGTTCAGTCTTTACCGCTGGAATGACAGGGCAGGCGAAGATGTTCCCATAAAAGAGAATGACCATGCTATGGACGATATGAGATATTTTGTATCTGAAATGCTATGGAACAGCGGAGACGGTTTTTTTGCGGTTTCTGTTGCAAGATAATATAAATTTATTTTAAGGAGGAAAACCAATGAAGTTATTCAGAAAGAAAAATCAGAAAATGCCAAGAGCCGCACCTGAACTTTTTAAGGCTGAACGTGCAACCGCTTCAGTATTTATGCTTCCGACTGTTGCAGAGCCGTTTGAAAAGGAACTTTTTGATAAGCTGAGATATGCCGTTCCGATAATTGATGCGGCAGTCATGAAAATTATTCGTCTTACAGGCGGATTCAGGCTGATAAGTTCCGATGAAAATTATCAGGAACAGCTTGACAGATTCTGCACTGATGTTCCTGTCGGACTTAAAGGAAAATCCCTGAACTGCTTTGCTGATACGTTTCTTGACAGTCTGCTTACATACGGCAGTGCAGTCGGTGAAATTGTGATTGACAATGAAAATCAGGAGATTTCGGGATTATGGAACGGTGATGCATCTGCAACAGTAATATCATCAGGAGCAAATCCGTTTGAAAGACAGTATGCGATAAAATGTGCGGACGGTACATTGAAAAAAGTAAACCACCCTGAACGTATTTTATATGCCTCGCTTACAGGCGGTCACTCTCTTTTGCGTGGACTTCCTGCACTCAGCGGTATTCTTATGAGAATTTACCAATGTATAGGTCAGAATTTCGACCGTGCAGGAAATGTACGTTATGCGGTGACATACAAGCCGACTGATTCGGGTGACTTTGCATACAGCAAGGAACGTGCCATGCAGATTGCCAGAGAATGGGCGGACGGCATGAACAGTGCCAGATACGGTCAGGTGAAGGACTTCATAGCAGTAGGCGATGTTGATATCAGGGTCATAGGTGCAGACAATCAGCTTTTTGATACAAATGTACCTGTTCGCCAGCTTATGGAGCAGATTCTTTCAAAACTCTCAATTCCGCCGTTTTTATTAGGACTTTCATGGAGTTCCACAGAGCGAATGTCATCACAGCAGGCTGATATTTTAACGTCGGAACTTGAATATTACCGCCGTCTTATTTCACCTGTCCTGTGTGAAATCGGCAGTGCTTATTTATGCTCAGTCGGTTCATCGGCAGTATGTACAGTACAATGGGATAACATAAATTTACAGGACGAAACAGAGCTTGCAGAGGCAAGACTCAAAAATGCACAGGCGGCTGAAATTGAAGCACGTCTGAACGATAATAAAAATTAATTTTAATTTATGGAGGAAAAAATTATGTATAATGATATTAAACTTGAAAAGGGTATGTATAATCTCAGTGGAAAGTCTTTTACATCAGCACTGGAGGAACTCGACCCTTCATCTGCTTATATCGGCACGGAACTTGAAAATCTTGACGCATTTGAGAGACAGTTAAAGCGTTATAATATCAGGGTGTGCGGCACGGAATGCGACAGTGTTGAGAAGTTCTTCAATTCAACAGATACGGCAGTACTTTTTCCCGAATATGTCAAGAGATGTATTGTAAAGGGATTTGAGAACACAATAATTTCATCAATCACAGCAGCTCAGACAGTATGCGAAAGCGGTCATTACATCGGCTGTGTTATGGACGATTCTGCTGAATACACTACCACAAATCAGACAAATACACTTCCGGCGGCAACTGTTAAAGAGGGTGAAACACCGGTTGTTCTTGAAAAATTCGGCAGACTTATCAACGCATCATATGAAGCTGTACGCAAGCAGAGACTTGATGTTTTCGGCGTAATGCTCAGAAGTATCGGAGTAAAGCTTGCTGTTGCAGTAGTAAAGAAAGCTGTTGCGGTTCTTGAAAAAGATGCTGAGAATATTTCCGTATCTTCACTTACATATGCGAATATTGCGGAACTTTATGGAAGTTTTGACTGTTTTGATATGACGACACTTCTTGTAAATCCTGCGGCGGCATCAAAAATTGCGTCAATGGAACAGCTTACCGAAAGCAGAACAAATGCTGACGGACAAATGGTGCTTCCTTTCGGTTCTGAAATGATTAAAACATCAGCCGTCAATGAAAATAAGCTTATAGGAATTGACAAGAACTTCGCTCTTGAATTTATTACAAGTTCGGGACTTGTTCTTGAAACGGACAAGCTTATCGACAGACAGCTTGACCAGATTACAGTATCTATTTCGTGTGGATTCAGAAAAATTACACCCGATGCGGTGAAAGTTATTACAATTGCCTGAGACCAAACAGAATAATCAGCTCCCCTGAATATTTCGGGGGAGCAGTTATAAAAGGAGAATTTTTATGGATAAAGAAATGATTTCAAAAATAAACCGTTTTACCCGCAGGGAATTTCAGGAAGATGAACTTTATATATTTTCTGTTATTCTCTGTGACAATGAAATTGACAGGGACTATGAATGCTTTTCGGATAATGCACTTGAAAAACTGAAATCACTTTTTGTTGGCAAAACAGGAATTTTTGACCATAATACAAGTACTTCCAATCAGAATGCACGTATTTTCGATACGGAAATTATCACAGATACAGAACGTACCACAAAAGACGGCAAGCCTTATAAATATCTCAGGGCTATGGCATATATGGTGCGTACTGATGAAAACAGGAATCTTATATCTGAAATTGACGCTGGAATAAAGAAAGAAGTTAGTATATCATGTTCAGCGGCAAAAAAAGTATGTTCAGTCTGCGGAAATGATAAATCGGCAGGAAAATGCAGTCATATCAAGGGAAGAAGCTATAATGGCAGAATCTGTCATGTAATTCTGAATGATATAACAGATGCTTATGAGTGGAGTTTTGTGGCTGTACCTGCACAGGTGAATGCAGGAGTTACAAAGAAATTCACAGAGGAATCAACAGAGAAATCAGCCAATATGGAAACAGCGGAAATTGACCGTGAACTTCGCAGGGATATACGTCGGCTTGCATTTTTCAGAGGCGGCAGGACAGCGGCAGAGACAGTGGAAATTTCGTCAAGGGGAATGAATACATCACAGCTTATCAGATTGAAAAAAGCTTATGAGAATCTTACAGGACGAAAGGGGATAGAAGTACAGCTTATACCCGAAAATATGAAAGAACAGACAGGAGTTTACAAGATTTAAAGGAGTGATTGAATTGATTGAAATCAATTTTAATTTAGTGAAAAGTCTTTTTAATCTTTTTTCGGGACAGGAGTCCGACAGCGACAATGATTTTATAATTCTTGCCAGACGTGAAGTACGGGAAATTCTTGTTCCGAATGTCAATGAAACAGACGAAAGAATCAGTTTTCTTTGTGCGGCAATAGCAAATTACCGTTATCAGCAGGCAAAAGCAGCGGCTGATAATTCCATGTATACATATGCAGGTGAGATGATTAAAGCTAAAAAGAATACTCCTCTTGCGTTTGCAGAAAGTATGCTCAGGGATTATTATCAGTTGTGCCGTAATATAATAAAACCGCAGAACTTTGTATTCATGGGATTTTCAAAAGGAGATGTTTCAGATGATTGATGTTATAAATGCATTGAAGCAGAAACTTGCCGAAAGCGGTGCGGAAAACGTCTACAGTGCATTTGACTCACTTCCTGTTGCTTCAAAGGGGAAGTTTTTTACTGTAATCGGAATGAGAAATTTTGAATGCAGTACGCCTGTATATTCACAGTACACAATATATATGCCTTTCAAAGCGGAACTTGAAATAAAAGTAATTGCACCTGAAAGCAGTTCAATGGAGACAGTATACAATTATTATGAATCCGAAATAGGCGGAGTAATCGATAAACTTTCGGGACTCAGCAGTTATATTTCAGGTATGGCAATAAAGCATGATAAGAATATTGGCAGACTTGTACTTATTGTTACTGTTTCGGCAGGAGGAATGAAAAAAATCGATCGTGAAACGGAGGAGCAGACATGAACGTACTTTCCGAGCGTGAAGCCATACCTGTAAAAATAGGATATATGGATTTATACTGTGAAAGTTTCAAGGCATCGGCTGTATCTGAATTATCAGAACAGCCGACTGTTTCGGGTGTGGCAATGATAACCAACAGGTTCAAAAAAGCAACACGTATTGTATTAAAGGGCAGAGTATATAATGAGGGACAGTCTCTTTCATTTGCGACAATTGCAAATATCATGAACAGTCAGGCTGGTTATACGATAAAATACAGAGAGCTTGAATTTAAGGACTGTATTATATATGGCTTTACAGTTGAAGATAAAGGAGAGGACTTTGTATATGTTTCGGTTACAATTATAACACCCAGTGCAATAACAATAAAGAATTGAGGTAAGATAATGACAGCTTTTGCTATTTTTATGAGACCTGATAATACAGAAAGCCGTGCATTCAAAGTACTGAGTTTCAGATTCATTAAAAATGCCTACACCCCGTATACTAATCTGAGTGCAGTATTTTCAACTGAAACAACAGTATTTACTCCGTTCACTTCACCGTATGAATATTCAGATGTCATATTCTATGTTGATGCATACCCTGTACATCATGGTATTATAGATTCATTCAAAATAACAACAGAAAACGGATTCGGAAAAGGTACTGTAAAATCAAGGGGATTCACATCAATGCTGCTTGACAATCAGCTTAAACCCGGACTTTATACTAAAATATCAATTGATAAGCTTATAAATGATTATTATACTCTCCCTAATGTAACTCATGAAAGAAGCACGTCTGAAAATTATATTTATGTGAAAACGGGTTCGTCCATGTGGGACGCACTGGTTAGCCTGTCATATAAAGTGTATGGAACATATCCTTACATAAAAGGTTTAAATAAAGTTATGATGACATCGGGAACTCCCGAAAAAAATCTTGTTTTTGATGACAGCACACTTCTTGATTATGGTGTGGAATTAAATACAGTCCGTCTTGTAAGTGACTTTCATATGGCAGATGTTGATGATACGTATGATAAATACAGCTACAGAAATTCAGAAACAGTAGATAAGAAAATTGTCCGTCATCGTTATTTTGATTTGGACAGGCGTTTTCTTTACAGTCCAGAGCAGGCACTCTATTTTCGTAATGCAATGGCAATGCGTGGCTGGAAAAGAAGATTCTGCACATACAGCGGATATAAAAGAGAAGATTTGTTTGATACCGTTTCATTCGGAGACGTACAGAACGGTATTATAAAATCTATAGCAATAACAGGCGACAGGGACGGTATAAAAACCGAACTTAGTATATATGAAGATAAATTCACACAGTAGACATTTCCTGAATATTATAATATATCTCAATTAAGATAATATTGGGAGGAAATATGAACATAATATATTTGAGTCAGCTTAAGGAGGGCGAAAGCTGTACAGTACAAAGTCTTGAAATAAGCGGAGCAATGCGTTACAGGCTGAGTGAATTAGGATTTATAAGTGGTTCGGACGTAACGTGCCTGCAAAAAAGCTTTTCGGGTGACCCGACGGCATATTTTGTACGTGGAGCAGTAATTGCACTCCGTAAAAATGACGCATCAAGAATAAAAATAGCTGTCCCGTGAGAGACAGCTATTATTTGCTTGACTTTTTTGTTTATATATGCTATAATGTACATATCGGTAGTTTATTTGAAAACAGCTTTCCTCACGAAGCAGAAACGGCTTGCCGTCCGACAGTCTGCATAGTTCAACGCAAGAACGCTCTGTCTGCCAAACAGAATAACGACGGTTCAACTCCGTCAGCAGACCTATTTTTTTAACAGCAGGTGATTTCCGTGATTTTCACTTTCATATCTCCCAATATATATTTTCCTGAAAAATCATATTGTGTATCATATTTAGTACCCGAAATTGAATTATCATCAGAACAGGCAGTCTCCTGTGGATATTCTTTCAGGAAAAAGGATTACAGCGTCAAGATAACGAATTATCACGGTAAATCAGCGAAAAAACTTGTTATTCCGTATAAAATTGACGGAATGACAGTAGATGAGATTTGTGATAAAGCATTTGAAAATGTCAATGTTACTGAACTGTATATTCACGGAGGACTGAAAAAAATCGGCAAGTACACATTCCATAACAGTACTGTGAAAAAAGTTGTTATAGCGGACGGTATAAAAAGAATATCCGAAAGAATGTTCAGTGAATGCAAAAATCTTGTGGAGATAAATATTCCGCTGACTGTAAAAAGTATAGGAAAATCGGCATTTGCAAACTGTGCTTCACTTAAATTTATCGCTTTTCCGCAAAGTATAAGGGATATTGATGACTTTGTTTTTAACGGTTCGGGACTTAAAAAATTTGCACTTGAAACGGAGCGTAATTTTCTTCTCAACAGAAAAATATTTTACGGCTCACCGATTGCGAATAAATATGATGTTATCTGTACAAGCTTTGAGGGAAGTCCGCTCAGAGTGCTTTACGTGAAATCGGGTTGTGTTACTTTCAATGCACAGAATGTCACATTTCTTCCTAATTCTTTAATCTACGCAAGCAGAATTAATCTTGAATCATGTGAAAAGATACACTTTTACCGTAACGCTTTTGATGACCACAGAGATAATTATGGAATAAGAATGTTCAGCATGGATCAGATTGTCATTCTGCCGGAGGGCTATGGTGTAAAATACGGCTATTATTTCCCCGACTATGTTACAGTTAAAAATTATTACTATAAATATGCGGGAAAACAGCCGTCGCCATACACTGTAAATACAACAAACGATACGGCGACAGTCGAAGTTATAACGAGCTATATGCCATCGTGGACGCTGAAATTACCGTACAGGCATATAAAAATCTGCACATCATACGGCAATATCGAAAAATATGCCATAGACTGCAATAAGGCGGAAACGGTTGAAATAGATTATCTTAATGCGGAGGGTGAAATTTTTTCGCTGTACTGCCATAATCTTCACAAAGTTACATGGAATGATGATAACTGTAAATACATACCGCCAAGCAGTCTGATTGGCTATATTCTGCACAAGGAACTTCTGAAAGCCTTTTCACCTGTTTCGGCTCAGATAAATGGCAGATACAAGCGGTATTTTTTCAACCGTGAACTGATTGACAATATTTTCACATCGAAATATTTTGAGTACAAAGACTACTACAACAGAACGCAGAAAATCAGGGTAGGCAACAGAAAAAAAGTCCTGATTGCTATAGATGTTCTGAGAAGTACGCATTTAGAACACGAAAAAAGTACAGAAATGTACAGTAATTTTCTTATGAATCATCAGAAATATGCACATGATGTATGTGAATCAATAGAAGATGAATACCCCGATTATGCGGAAACATTAAAAGTCCTGTAAAAAAATCACAGGACTTTTGTTTATTTACTCAACAGAAATTATGTAATAATATACAGGTTGACCGCCGTTAATCAGCATGACTTCAATCTTGTCGCTGAGCTTGGACTGCAAAGTCTGCTGAAGTGATTCTGCACTTTCCTCAGTAACATCAGAGCCGTATATAACAGTAACATAACTTGCACCGCTTTTTGCAAGTTTTTTTACCAGTTTGAAAGCAGCTCTGTTAATATCCTTTTCTGTGAAAGAAAGTTTACCATTGTCAAGTGCAAGAATTTCGCCCTCTTTTATTGAGCGACCCTCAAATTCTGAATTTCTTGCTGCAAAGGTAACAAGACCCGTGGAGACTTTTTCAAACGCTTTGGTCATTGTGATTCTGTTTTCGGCGAGACCTGAATATTCATCAAAAGCCATCATAGCGGATATACCCTGAGGAATGGTTCTTGTCTGAAGAACACATACATTCTTATCAGTAAGTTTTACAGCCTGTTCCGCCGCCATTATGATATTTTTGTTGTTCGGAAGTACAAAAACCGTATTTGCGGGAACGGAAAGAATAGCCCTGAGAATATCATCTGTAGAGGGATTCATGGTCTGACCGCCTTTAACGACAATATCAGCACCCAAATCGCTGAAAAGTGAGATAAGACCGTGACCTGCTGCAACGGCGACAAAACCGAACTCTTTTTCGGGTTCGGCAGGAGTAAATCCTGCTTCAATTTCTTTGGCTTCTTTTACTTTGTTTTCATGCTGAATACGCATATTTTCGATTTTCGGACGTGGGTCATTCACGAAACAGCCGAACTCCAGAGCCTTTTGCAGAGCATTTCCGGGATTATCCGTATGAACATGGACTTTGATAATTTTTTCATCATCAACAAGCACAACACAGTCGCCGATAGTTTCAAGATAAGCACGGAGCATAAAAGGGTCGGGACAGTTATCGTTCTTGCGGAGCATAAATTCCGTGCAGTATGTATAAGTAATATCATCATCATATTGACTTACAGCCGATTTGAATGAATCCTCGGTTTTTTCGGCATTGATTTTTTCAACAGGTTCTGCAATTTTTCCGCCGTCAAAAATATCCTTCATTGCACGGAGAATAATGGCAAATCCCATACCGCCTGCATCAACAACACCTGCTTTTTTCAGCTGAGGAAGCATTTCGGTAGTCTGTGCAAGAACGGTTTCAGCTTCTGTGCATACATCATTCCAGAAAATAGAATCACTGCTTGTGGAAATGGCTGATTCCCTGGCTTTCTGTGCGGCAGCTTTTGAAACAGTGAGTATAGTACCCTCAACAGGTTTCATAACAGCCTTATATGCAGCCTGTACACCCAAATCAAGAGCATTTGCAAATTCCTCGCAACCTGCTTCTGAAAGTCCTGAAAGTCCTTTAGAAATTCCACGGAAAAGGAGCGACAGAATAACACCCGAATTTCCTCTTGCACCTCTTAAAAGTGCGGAAGCAGCTGCGGAAGAAACTTCAGAAATACTCACAGAATCTGGCATTCTTCTGATTTCATCGACAGCATTTCCGATGGTCATTGACATATTAGTACCCGTATCGCCGTCGGGAACGGGATAGACGTTAAGTTCATCAACTTCACGTTTTGCATTGTTTATAGTAATAGCGGCAGAGATTACAGCATCTCTGAACATAGCACCGTTAATCATAAGTCCTCCAAAAAATCAGTAATTCATATCGTCAACATATACATTGATATTATTCACCGGCACATCAACAGCTTCTTCAACAGCAAAAATAACCTTGTGAGTAATACTGGAGACAGCGGCAGAAATATTCGTACCGTAGGTAACTTTAATATGCAGGTCAATGGACAGACCGCCGTCTTTATCAGCACGGACAACAACGCCCTTGCGTCTGAAAAGTCTGCCGCCTGTAAGAGCTGATACGGCAGAACGGAACGTATTTACGCCGCAGACATCGGCAACGCCGAAACAGTCGCAGACAGCATGGCGTATAAGCTCAGTAAGATAGCCTTCTGAAACGGAAATTTTTCCGATATGATTTTCAACAGTGACCATATAGCACACTTCCTTATTGCAAAATATATTCTATTATATCATATTATCTATGATTTTACAATAGTCTTTTAAAGTTTTAAAAAAATTGTATAATTAATTTTAAATTTTATTAATCTAAAATTTGTCGTCACCTCTAAGATACCCATATATAATAATATCTATTAAATTGTTTCGGCATTTTTCATACTGCCGTAGTATTCCTTCTTTTGTAAATCCAAGTTTATGCAATAACTTCTGAGAAGCTGTATTCGGAACTTCAACAAATGCTTCTATTCTGTTTATTTCTGAATTGGTGAAGATAAACTTCAGAATCATTTCAAGTGCCTCTGTCATTATTCCACTGTTCCAGTAATTTCTGTTAAGTTCATAGCCCATTTCAGCTTTTTTTGCATCTTCACAAAAAGCGAAAAAGCCACATGTTCCTATAAGTTTATGATTTGATTTTAATTCTATTCCCCATCTTAACAT
>JAIDNR010000173.1 GCA_029063695.1 Ruminococcus sp. | reverse complement strand
CTGCATATGTATATTCGCTTTAGTCTCGTGGGATCGGTGATGTGTAGAAGATAATGGTGCCGGAAGAGAAGATGTTGGCGGCATACAGGGAGCATATAAACAATATTAAATTGCAGCTGCTCGACATGATACTTGTTAATGATCCTAACTTTTTTGAAAATATGGTTGTTGACTTACTTCTGAAAATGGGATATGGCTATGATAAAACTTCTGGCATTGTAACACAAAAGACACGTGATGGCGGTATTGACGGAATAATCAATGCAGACGCTCTTGGTCTGGATACTATATATATTCAGGCTAAGAGGTATAAAGCTAATAATAAAGTTTCGAGTAACGAGATACGGCAGTTTATTGGAGCAATTGGAAAGAATAATAAGGGCGTTTTTATAACTACTTCTTCCTTTACTCAGATTGCTGTACAAGAAGCTGATAAAGCGTATAAAAGTATCAGATTGATTGACGGAAACAAATTAACTGATCTTATGCTTGCTTATGGTGTTGGTGCAACAGTAACAGAACAAATTGCCATCTACAATATAGATGAAGACTACTTTAATTGAGTGAATAATTATGAAACAATATAGGCTTATCGGTAAAGACGGAAAGGAATACCTTTCTGACCTGCCAGGCACACTTGGTGGTCATAGAAAATTAAAGATCTACGGCAGGCTTGATTGTCCATCTTCACTTAGGCATATCGCAAAAGGAAATTATGTTAGGTACAGGGTATTTTTCGCAGATGAGGAAACAGCTGTTGCAGCAGGTTTCAGACCATGTGGGATATGCATGAAAGAAGAATATCTTTTATGGAAGAAGATTGATACTGCTGAAAAGAAGAAATAATTCCTTGCCTTAAAATCCAAAAGATATTTATAATATTGAGCAACAGTCGTTTTATTGACATTAGTAATGTTTGTTTTTTATTGACTAATCAGAAAATATGGTGTATGATAACAACTATGGTTAAACTTTTAACTTGTATTGTTATTGACTAACTTGGAATTTCAGTGTATAATATATTTAATAGATAATAAGGGGGCATTTAGCTATGGGAATACTTCTTAATCCGGGAAATACAGATTTTCAGATAGCACTGAACTCAGAGATTTACATTGACAAGAGTGAACTTATTAAGCACACCAATAAGGTCATAAATACAGAGCAGCGTTTTGTATGCGTAAGTCGACCACGAAGATTCGGTAAGTCAATGGCTGCGAATATGCTCGTTGCTTATTATAGCAGAGGCTGTGACTCAAAGGAAATGTTCAGCAACTACAAAATTGTTGAGTCTGATTCATTTGAGGAGCATCTGAATAGATATAACGTTATTCATATTAATATGGTTAAATTCCTTTGCGAATCTAAAAACGTTGAAGAGATGATAAGATTTGTCGAGGAAGACATAATAGATGAAATAACTGAAGAATTTCCTGATATAAAAATGCCGAGGCGTGTAACGCTGATAAATGTTCTTGATAAGGCTTTTGCGCAATTTAAGATTCCATTTATAATTATAATCGATGAATGGGATTGTATATTTCGGAAGCATAAGGAAGATAAAGATTCTCAGACTGTTTATCTCGATTTTCTCAGGAATCTTTTAAAAAACCAGAGCTATGTGGCTCTTGCATATATGACAGGAATTCTTCCTATAAAGAAATATGGAGAACATTCAGCAATAAATATGTTTACTGAGATTTCTATGACTGATCCGAGGGAATATTCAGAACTGACCGGTTTTACTGAAAAAGAAGTCCGGGAGCTTTGTGAACGATATAGTATGCCTTATGATGATACTAAGCGTTGGTATGATGGCTACGATTTGAGAGGAGTCTCTATATATAATCCACGTTCGGTCGTAATGTCTATGACAGGCGGATATTTCAATAACTACTGGACTTCAACAGAAACATATGAGGCTTTGAAAGTGCATATCCAAAGAAACTTTGATGGACTAAAAGACAAGGTTACTACAATGATAGCAGGGGAGAGAGTCAGTGTCAATACAGCTAAATTTCAGAATGATATGACCTCGCTTAACAGTGCAGATGATGTTCTGACGCTGCTTGTACATTTAGGCTATCTTACGTTTAAAGCTATTAATGAAACAGGCTTCGGTGAAGTTTGGATACCTAACAGCGAAATTCGGCAGGAGTTTATTAACTCTATCGAGGACGGCGGCTGGGAGAATCTTATGAAAGCGATCCGATCCTCGGATAGACTGCTTGAGGCTACTTTGAACGGAGAGGCGGATAGGGTAGCTGAATTGATTGAACAATGCCATAGTGAGAATACATCAGTTCTGCAATACAATGATGAGAACTCCCTTGCCTGTACGATAACAATTGCATATTATTCTGCACGAAATAAGTATATAATGCACAGGGAGCTCGCAACTGGAAAAGGCTTTGCGGATATTACATTTATTCCAATGCGTAATGTTGACGCTCCTGCAATTATTGTTGAACTTAAACACAATAAAACATCAGGTGCCGCTATTGAACAAATCAAGCAAAAAAAATATACAGAAAAGATTGCTCGGTATACAGGCGAGATACTCCTTGTTGGAATTAATTATGATGACAATAAGGGGCATACCTGTGAAATTGAGAGATTTGTAAAGGAGTAAATAATGTTACTCTTGAGAGGTAGCTAATGAATAAAATTATACAGCTACCGTACAGCTACAGGAGCGGAAAATACTTGCCCAATTACCGTTGTTGATCATGAGAATTGACGATTTTTCGCTTTCTATAACACTCTATGACATGCTATAACACATGGAATGCTATTCTCATAACTCTAAAGTCATTGGTTTAAATTTTGCTTTCGCAAATAACGTAAAATAGGCACTTTTGATAATTCATGAGTGCTTATTTTTTTATTATAAAGATGAATTTGTTCGCCGTTGGTACTCTCTTTTTAAAGAACTGAAAACAGGGGAGAATTAATAAAAAAATATGGAGCAGGTTTATTTCCTGCTCCTTTGAAAAGTTATGCTTTTTTTAAGATAGTATCAGCGATGCACTCTACAACTTGCTCCTTTCCTTTTTCAAGGATATGTTCATAGATATTCATAGTAGTCCTCTTGCCAAATGGTAACACACTTTCGTATAAGTAATAAACAACGTAAAATCGCCTTAAAACAGGCTTCTTTTGTCGGGAAGAGGTTCATCGAGCAGCTTGTAGTTGATGTAGATTTCCCTGGGCTGCCCCTCGACATACGCATCAAGGGTGATGTACTCTATAAGCTCCAAGCACATCTCACGGGTAAGCTCCTGCACATCGGTGTACTTCTTCAAGCGTTTGATAAAAATTTCTACATCTTCCTCGTCCTGCTTGATTGCAGAAAGTCGTGCTTCAAGGTCTGCCACCTCTGAGGACAGCTCTTTCTGCTCGGCTTCATATTTCGCCATGAGCTTCATTGACACGTCCTCAGATACCTTTCCGAGAACCTTGTCCTCATAGATTGGCTGGATCAGCG
>JAIDNR010000172.1 GCA_029063695.1 Ruminococcus sp. | reverse complement strand
GTGCTGTAGGACTTGTGGGCGAGGCTGCCGCAGGCGTTGTTTCCGTTGACCCCTCAAAGTTCAGCAAGGTGCTTATTTTACAGCTTCTTCCGGGTACTCAGGGACTTTACGGACTTCTTATTGCCATACTTCTTCTCAGCAGAATAGGAGTACTCGGCGGCGGTGCAGCCGACCTTACAACAACTCAGGGTCTGATGTTCCTTGTAGCTTCACTTCCGATTGCAGTTGTTGGTTACTTCTCGGCTATGGCACAGGGACGTGCAGCAGTTGCAGGTGTCGGAATCACAGCAAAAAAACCCGAACATAATGGTAAGGGTATCATTATGGCAGCTATGGTTGAAACTTACGCTATCCTTGCACTTCTTGTTTCCATTCTTCTTATTTACAACATCACAATTTAACGGAGGTGCTGAAATGACAGGAATTGAAAATATCCTGAGCATAATATCCTCACAGCAGAAACAGACTGAAAAGTTAATAATATCCGCCGCTGAAAAAAAGGCGGACGGTATTATTACCGAAGGCAATGAAAAGGCTGAAAAGGAATATGAAGAATATCTGAAAAAAGCGAAAATTCAGCTTTCTCTTGATTATGACAATGCTGTATCTTCTGTTGATACACAGATGAAAAGAAAAGTTCTCGCATACAAGGTAAAATGTATTGACGAAACTATAGAGAAAACAATTGAAAAGCTTAATAGTCTTTCCGATGACGAATATTTTGCAGTACTTGAAAAGCTTGTATCACGAAAGGCTGATTCAGGTCACGGAATACTTTATCTCAATAAAAAGGATTCAGCAAGAGTTACGGACGGCTTTAAAAATACTTTGGATAATTTGAATATAGAGATTTCTGCTGAACCTGCTGATATTGAAAACGGCTTTATACTGAGCTATGGACTTATTTCGGAAAATTGCAGCTTCCGTGCAATTATTGATGCGGAATGTGACAGCGTAAGGGACGTAATATCAAAGGAACTGTTCGGGCAGGTGAAAAGATGAGTACAATAAAATATGCAAATGCAGTTGCGGCTGTAAAAGCTATGGAAAATACTCTGCTCACAAGAAATGATATGGAGCAGTTTATAAATGCAGCTTCAGCGTCTGAAATCGACTCACTAATATCTGCTAAAAAAGGTGGAAATAATATTTCGGCTGAAAGCGTATGGGAAATGATTCATGATTATGCTCCCGACAGCAGAGAACTTGAAATTCTGCTGTATAAAAATGATTTTCATAATCTGAAAGCCGCACTTAAATCTATAATTTCAGGCAGAGAACCCGAAAAGTACTATATCCGCCCGACCAATCTTGACCTTAACCATCTTGCACAGTCTGTTTCTGCAAAGGATTATGAAAATCTGCCTGATTTTATCAGAAATACAGCAGAAAAAGCCTATGACCTTATTGTTGAAACTTCTGACGGACAGCTTGCGGATTCATTCATAGATTCAGCGACACTTAATGCAATGCAGAAAAGTTCCGCTGATTTCGGCGGTGATTTCATGCAGAAGTATGCACAGATTATTACAGTATGTGCTGATATTAAAACGGCATACAGGCTCAGCAGAATGAAAAAACAGAGAAACTTTATTGAAAATGCAATATGTGGAAGTACTGAGCTTGATAAGGATTCACTTGTCAGAGAGACACTTAATGGAACTGAAAGTTTACTGAATTTTCTTGAAAGTACTCCGTACAGTGAGGCGGCAAAACTTCTGAGGGATTCACCTGCACAGTTTGAAAAATGGTGTGATGATGCCGTAATGGAGCTTGCCGAAACTGCACGTATGAAGTCTTTCGGCACAGAACCCCTCATAGCATACTACATTGCCGCCGAAGCTGAACAGAAAAATCTGCGTATTATCACAGTTTGCCGTGAATTTGGTGCAGACAGGGAAACTATAACGGAAAGAATGAGGAAACTTTATGTCTGAGTTGTATAAAACGGCTGTAATAGGCGACTCTGCAAGTGTTTCAGGATTTGCGGCTCTCGGACTTTCTGTGTTCTGCGAAACAGATGCAGACAGAATTTCAAAGCTTATCAACCAGCTTGCCGCAGGCGGATTCGGTGTAATATATATCACTGAACCTGCGGCGGCACTTGCAGGCGATACAATAAAAAAATACAGAAATCAGAAACTTCCGTCAATCGTGCTTATTCCTGCAATTGAAGGAAATACAGGTGAAGGAATGCGTGGAGTTCATGAGGCTGTTGAAAAAGCAGTCGGTTCTGATATATTGAATTAAACAGAAAAGGAGATGCAGTTTTGAGCAGTATCGGAAATATAGTAAAAATCTCAGGTCCTCTTGTCGTTGCAGAGGGAATGAGGGATTCAAATATGTTCGACGTTGTGCGTGTAAGTAAAAAACGGCTTATCGGTGAAATTATCGAAATGCACGGTGACAGGGCATCTATACAGG
>JAIDNR010000171.1 GCA_029063695.1 Ruminococcus sp. | reverse complement strand
GGCTTGATAATATCATTGATTTCAACAGTATCACTTATGTTGTCAACAATATCCTCAATTGATTTATACACCATCGGGCATTCGTCAAGAGTACCTGAATTGACAGAAGTCGTATAGATGCCTTGCATCTGCTTTTTATACTCTGAAACCGTAAAAGTTTTTTTAGCCTGAGAACGTGACATTATTCTGCCTGCTCCGTGCGGAGCTGAACAATTCCAGTCGAGATTGCCTTTACCCGTACAGATAAGACTCCCGTCCCTCATGTTGATAGGAATAAGCAGTTTCTCTCCTGCCTGTGCTGATACTGCACCTTTGCGGAGAATCATATTTTCCGTGTCGATATAGTTGTGGATTGTTGTAAATCGGTCAACTACATGAAGTCCCATTCCTTTGATGATTTTGTCCATCATAGCCTGACGGTTAAGCATTGCAAATTCCTGTACAAGCTTCATATCATGGATATACTGCTCAAAAAGTTCGTTCTCTGTATATGCGAGATGCTGTGGAACAGCTGTTCTTTTTGTATTGGAAATCTTTGTGATTTCCGCCTGTATCTGTTTTTGCTTACCCTCTGCCTTTAACTTCGCAATAAGTGCATCAATATCTTTCTGCGAACTCTGGTTAAGACAGCGGTATGCCTCTTTCTGATAGTACTTTGCAGTTTCTACACCAAGATGACGTGAACCGGAGTGAATTACAATATATATTCTGCCGTCACTTCCCTTATCAGCCTCTATAAAGTGATTTCCGCCGCCGAGTGTACCAATACTTCTTTCAGCACGTATCTGATTGATATATCTGTAGCAAAAAAGTTCGGTCAGGTCGATTTTTTCGGAATATCTATGCGGTTTCTCACGTATATCAAAACCCGACGGAATTTTCTCATATATGAGCTTGTCAAGTTTCTGAAGTTCGATATGCTTTTCTTTCAGAACTATTGTTTCCATTCCGCAGCCTATATCAACTCCCACAAGATTCGGGATTGCCTTATCCGTGATTGTCATGGTAGTACCTATTGTACAGCCTGCACCCGCATGAACGTCCGGCATTATACGTATCTGTGCACCTTCACTCATTGGCTGATTGCATAGTTCAATAATCTGTGCAATTGCAGTTTCATCAATATTGTCAGTAAAAACCTTAGCTGAATTGTATTTTCCGTTTAAAATAATCATTGTATTCCTTTCTGAGCTATCCGCAAAAAAATATGCACCTCTGCCGAAACAGAAGTGCATATATACGCATTAATCTATAGTTATATTCAGATAAAGCGGTATTGCAGGCAAGCTCCATGCTTCTTATTTGTCATATATTCTGTTCGGGTTAAATTATGTATCTGTTTTAACATGGCACTCACCGTCCTTTCTTTTAATAATGTACATATTATATCACTGTTTCTTCTTTTTGTCAAGAGAAATTTTTAAATTTTTCACAAAAAATAACAGACTGCGATAAAATACCGCAGTCTGCATTATATCAGGTATAATTGTGACTTTGTTTAAGCACCATATCTTTCACTTTCATAAGTGAAGTCGTGGTACTTCTCTCGTTTTCGGATAACTTCATAGTAATATATTTAATAGTTTCCTGATAATCAGGAATCATAATATGTTCCAGAGCATTTACACGTCTGCGTGTTTTTTCAATTTCATCTGCCATAAGCTGACAGGCTTTTTCAATTTCCGCAAGACGTATCATTTTCGGAAAAATTTCACTCAAAGCATTTATTGCACCGTCCAAATCCACAGAAGTGAAAGCAGTACCATATGAATAGATATCATCAGTATCGCCTGTGCGATATTTCGGACTGAATACAGGTATATACACACTCATGACATTCTTTTCCGATACTTCGAGTTCAACTTCCTGTTTCGGAAGCATTAGTGCCGTTTCAAGTACTTCCCTCTGCATTACCGAACCTGCAACCGCCATATATTTATTTGCTTCTGCAATACCTTCTTCAACTTCGGTGCGAAGCTGTTTGTTTTCCCTGATTAAATTCATGAACTGCCGCATAAGTTCATCACGCTTATCTTTAAGAAGCTTGTGACCTCTTTGTGCAGATGCAAGCTTTTTTTTAAGACTTCCAAGCTCCATTCTTGTCGGATTCACATTCAATCTTGCCAATGAAACCTCACCTCAGTTCTGTGTATCATAGTACTGATTCAGATATTCTTCACGTATGCGTCTCAGCTCACTTCTTGGAAGAAGTTTAAGAAGTTCCCAGCCGATTGAAAGTGTTTCTTCAATACTTCTGTTGTTTTCAAAGCCCTGTGAAACATAACGTTTTTCAAATTCATCAGAAAACTTAGCATAAATCAGGTCTATGGGAGTAAGTGCGGCTTCACCGAGTACAACCATGAGTTCCTTTGCATCTTTTCCACGTGCATAAGCCGAGAAAAGCTGATTCATCGTATCCGAAT
>JAIDNR010000170.1 GCA_029063695.1 Ruminococcus sp. | reverse complement strand
TTGTTTAATAGTATTAACATAAGACACAATAATCCTAAAAATGTAAATTCAGTTAATATATTAGGAAAAGAGCTTGAAGAATGGTATGACTATACATATGAGCTTTGCTTATTGGCATTTATGGAGATTGAACACAAAGAACACAAAAGTAAAGTATCTGAACTAAAGAAAAAATTGGGTGATATTACATAGGAGGTGTAAAATGAGTTACGAATATTCAGAAAACATACTTGTTCAGGAAAGTGCGGGAAACGTGCTGAAAGATAAACTGGGCTGGGACGTTGTATATGCCTACAACACCGAAAAACTCGGCGAAAACGGAACACTGGGCAGAACATCATACCGTGAAATAGTCCTTAAACGCTATCTTCGTGAAGCACTTCATCGTAATAATAAGTGGCTGACAGATGAACAATGCACCAATGCTATAAAAACATTGTGTACATATACAACCTCAGAAACTCTTATGCAGATTAATGAAAATAAATATAAACTTCTGCGTGACGGTATTCCCGTACAGTGCAGAAAGCCCAACGGTTTTTTTGAAACCAGAACGGCAAAAGTTTTTGATTTTGACGAGCCGGAAAATAATCACTTTCTGGCAGTCAAGGAAATGAAAATCCACGGTGAGTTATACCGCAGAAGAACCGATATTGTGGGGTTTGTCAATGGAATACCTCTGTTGTTCGTGGAACTGAAAAAACAAAATGTAGATGTGCAGAATGCGTATACCTGCAATTACACGGACTATTTGTCAACTATTCCGCATCTTTTTCACTTCAACGCAATCGTTATGTTTTCAAACGGTCTGGAAGCAAAAGTCGGAACACTTGGCTCAAAGTATGAATTTTTCCACGAATGGAAACGTCTGAAAGAAAACGAAACAGGTGCGGTTGATTTGGAAACCATGCTGTTGGGTATCTGCAATAAAAGAAATTTCATGGATTTGTTTGAAAATTTCATTTTATTTGACCATTCGTGTGGCAGAACTGCGAAGATTTTCGCCCGTAATCATCAGTATCTCGGAGTTAACGAAGCGTTGGAATCATATAAGGCAAGACAACTGAAAGATGGAAAAATAGGTGTATTCTGGCATACACAGGGTAGCGGAAAAAGTTATTCAATGGTATTCTTTGCACAGAAAGTCCGTCGTAAATTCGCAGGAAGTCCGACGTTTCTTGTTCTTACCGACCGTGAGGAGCTTAACAAACAAATCAGTGATACATTTGAAGCCTGCGGTTGTCTTGGAACTGTAAAGGCAGGTAAATGTATACCGTCCAGTGGAACAAATCTTGTTGAAATGCTGAAAAGAAATCAGAGTTTTATTTTCACGCTAATTCAGAAATTCAACAAGCCCGATGCAAAGCCGATTACTCCTGACCATGATATAATTATTATTTCAGATGAAGCACATCGTTCCCAGAATGGCATTTTTGCAGAAAATATGTGTCGTATGTTGCCGACGGCTTCACGTATCGGATTTACAGGAACTCCCTTATTTAAATATGACAATATCACAGAACGAACATTCGGAAGTTATGTTTCAGTATATGATTTTCAGCGTGCAGTAGATGACGGTGCAACAGTACCGCTGTATTATGAAAATCGAAGTGATATGTTGGAAATTCATAATCCTAAAATAAACGAAGAACTTCTGGAAGCTGTAGAAAAAGCAGATTTAGACGTGAATGAGCAGGCTAAAATGGAAGCTGAACTTGCAAAAGACATTCATATTATTACAGCACAGCCTCGTCTGGAGACAATCGCAAAAGATTTTGTGAATCATTATTCTGAACTATGGACTACAGGAAAAGCAATGTTTGTATGTGTAAATAAGGTTACTTGTGTGAGAATGTATAATCTTGCACAGAAATTTTGGAAAGAGAAAATTTCTGAACTGGAGCAACAGATTAAAACAGTTTCTCAGCAGGAGTCACAGGAATTGCAACGTAAAATAGAATGGATGAAAGAAACAGAAATGGCAGTCATCGTCAGTCAGGAACAGAATGAAATACAGACATTTAATAACTGGGGATTGGATATTATACCACATCGTGAAAAGATGGAAAAGCGGGAGATGGACAAGGAATTTAAAGATACTGAAAATCCGTTCCGCATTGTATTTGTTTGTGCAATGTGGCTGACGGGATTTGATGTAAAATCTCTTGCGACAATATATCTGGACAAGCCATTGAAAGCACATACGCTTATGCAGACAATCGCTCGTGCAAACCGTGTATGTGACGGAAAAAATAATGGATTGATTGTGGATTATATCGGTGTTGTCAAGGCACTCCGTCAGGCACTGGCAGATTATACTGTTGGAAAAAGTGGCAAATTAAGCGTTGACCCTGCACCTGATAAAAGCGAACTGATAGCAAAAATTGAAGAGATTATTTCCAGTATTAAAGTATTTCTAAAAGAACAGGGATTTTTGCTTTCTAAGCTTATTGAAGCATCTGATTTTGAAAAATTAGCTTTGGTACAGGATGGAGCAAATGCAGTTTGTACAACAATGGAAATAAAGAAACGTTTTGAAATACAGGCACGTGAATTGTTTCGCAATTTCAAGTATATAGAATCAAAAGAGGTATCGTCAAAAACAGTACAATACAAAAATACTATCAGTGCGATTTATGAACAATTGCAGGAAAAACGGAAATGTGCTGATAATTCTGCATTAATGTTACAGATAAATGAAATTGTCAGCAATCATGTGATTGTGAATAAATTAATAGCATCGTCAGACAGTAAAAAATTTGACATAAGCAAGATTGATTTTGACCAACTAAAAAAAGAATTTGAAAAAGTTCCCAGAAAAAACTTACTTATGATGAATTTACAGGAATTAATAGAACAACGGTTGGAAGTAATGCTAAAAGAAAACCCGTTGCGTATTGATTACTATGAACGGTATCAAACAATTATTGATGAGTACAATAAAGACAATACAAAGGCTGAAATTGCAATTATTTTTGAAAATCTGATGAAACTTGTAAGTGAACTTGATGAAGAGCAAAAACGATATATTAAAGAAGGTTTTGAAAGTGACGAAGAACTGACTATATTTGATTTGCTGAGTCGTGATACGGTGCTTTCCAAAGAAGAAATAAAACACATTAAAAAATTTGCACAAGTGATGCTGATTAAAATCAAAACAAAAATTCATGAACTTGACCACTGGCGTGATAAGGAAGAAACGAAGTCTATTATAAATGTGTTAATCCGTGATTTGTTGTGGGCAGATTTGCCTGATAGTTATGATGATGCAGATGTGGAAAATTACAGACAACAGATTTTTAATTATGTTTATCAGACTTATCCGGCAGCATAATGGAGTTATTTTATGGATAAATATTTGTTTTATATGTATCTGAAATATTTGAAAGATAATAAGCTGACTTTTTGGTATGAATTGTGGAAACAACCTAAAATAGCAATTGTTCTGTTTGCTATCGTTGTTATATCTGGAATAGCATTATTGG
>JAIDNR010000017.1 GCA_029063695.1 Ruminococcus sp. | reverse complement strand
CCCATACCCTTTTCGCCGATTATCGTATCATAGCCATTTGGCAGTTCCAGAATAAAATCATGAGCGCCTGCAATTTTGGCACAATGGATAATTTGTTCCATATTTGCAGTAGGGCAGTGGATAGAAATATTCTCAGCAACTGTACCGTTGAACATGAAGTTTTCCTGCAAAACCACGCCAATTTGCTTTCTGAGCATAGCAGGATTGGCAAGAGATATATCCATTCCGTCAACAGAAATTTTTCCGCCTTCCGGAATATACAAACGCTGAATCAGCTTTGAAATCGTGCTTTTTCCCGAACCGCTTCGTCCGACTACGCCTACAATTGTTCCTGGTTCAATTTCAAAACTCATACCCTTGATGACCTCGCTGCCCTGTGGGTTATAGCGGAAATGCACCTTGTCAAATACGATTTTTCCATTGATTTTTGGTATTGCTGTCTGATTGACATTTAAAATCGGTTCAGGAGCAGTGTTGAAAATATCACCAATTCGCTTTACTGACAATGAAGCCTGCTGATATTCCTGCCAAAGCTGAACAAGTCTGAGAACCGGTCCACTGACTCTGCCTGAAAGCATACGGAACGCAACAAGCTGTCCGACAGTAAAATTGCCGTCCATGACTGCTTTTGCTCCGAAAAACAGAATTAGCAAATCGAATACTTTCTGAATAAATTGACCGGTCGTGCCTGCCGTTGCCGAAACCATTGACGTTCTGTAGCTTGCTTTGACATAATCGGACTGCAAATCGCCCCACTTTTTCTCGAATTTAGGCTCTAATGCATAGGATTTTACGGTCTGTACACCTGTGATGGATTCCACAAGAAACGACTGTGTATTTGCTCCCGTTTCAAATTTTTCATCAAGCCTTTTCTTGAATAATGGTGTCACAATTGCCGATAAAATCGCATAAACAGGAATTGAACATATTACTATCAATGTCAGCATTTTACTATAACAAAAAAGAACAACAATGTAAACGATAATAAAAATCAAATCTATCATGGATGACAATGGTGTTCCTGTCAAGAAATTTCTAATGCTGTCCAGTTCACGAACTCTCGCTACTGTTTCGCCTACACGCCTTGATTCAAAATATTTCAGCGGCAGTGCAAACAGGTGCTTAAACAACTTGAAACTGAGCATCACATCAATTCTGTTCGTGGTGTGTGTGAACACATAATTTTTAGCAAGTCCTAAAATCAACTCATAAATATATACAATTGCAATTCCGATTGTCAGGACATTCAATGTAGAAATACTGCGATGTACAAGCACTTTATCCACAACTACCTGTGTCATAACAGGTGTAAGAATGCCTAAAATCTGAATAGTAAAAACCGCAATTAATACTTGAATGAACTCTTTTTTGAATTTCAGAATTGTAGGAATAAACCATTTGAAGCTGAAAATTGCCTCCCTGTCCATAATTCCTTTTTTCGTGATAAGAATTGCTGTGCCGTCCCAGATTTCCGCAAGTTCTTTGCGAGTAACAATGTCAGGTGCAGGTTTATCAGCATGAAGTATCATGAA
Source organism: Ruminococcus sp. (assembly GCA_029063695.1). GTDB lineage: Bacteria > Bacillota > Clostridia > Oscillospirales > Ruminococcaceae > Ruminococcus. The sequence continues at coordinate 3,667 of JAIDNR010000017.1, read as the reverse complement.
TTTTTCGTCCTGTGATTTGGCAATAATAAAAAATTCACCATCTTTATTTTTGGCTATGATAGGTGATTTTACGTCTTTCAGCTTGCTTGATTTCAGCCTGCACAATTTTGCTTTCATCTTCAAAGCTTTTGCAGACTGAATGATTTCGATTTCTCCGGTTTTCTGCTCCGGATCAAGCACGGACAGATTTTCAGCCTGTTCCTTTGTAATGGGAATGCCAAGAAATTTCATGACAATCATAAAACAGGACAATCCGCTGTCTTGCTTTTTCTGCATATTTCGACCTCCTTCACATAAAAAAGTGCAACAGCATCTAAGCCGCTGCACTTTTGCAAACGCATTTTTATTGTAATGAACCTACCAACAATGAATCTGTCATAAATGTATCAGCAGTCATGTCGGTCATATCCATGCCGTCGGATACCTGACTGTCATCACCAAATGCTGACATATTTTCAGCAAGAAGCATAGCCTGAATATCAGTCATATCTGCAATATCATCGCTCTCTTCATTAAGGGTTGCACTTTCGGTAATATCATTAATAACAATGCTGTCCTCAGTAAGAAAATCGGACAGGAGCATATCATCTTCGTACAGGGAGTCCAGAAGCTCAGCACCTATTTGTTCCGTATCTTCCTCAGATTCATTCTCTATAATAATTTCTGACGAATCTAAATCAATGATACCCGTTGTACCATCATCAAACTCAAGCGTAAAATTTCTGTGACTTTGTGAATTACGGAAGTATTCTATTGTCAGCGTTTCTCCTGTTTCCGTTATTGTCAGTATAGCGTGACTATTATTGGCAGGGTAGAAAACCGACATATCCGACGGTTCAAGCCCAACGAATCTGATTCTGTTTGTTCCTGTACCGTCATAGATTGTATCATTACCGTAACCCTTGCCATAAACATACGTATCGTTTCCACTTCCGCCTTCAAGGTAATCATTTCCGGCACCGCCATCGATATAGTCATCGCCGCCGTTTCCATAAACCTTATCATTTCCGTCACTTGCATAAATAGCATCATTCCCGTCAGAGCCTTTTATTATATCATCTCCGTTAAGAGCATGAACCACGCTGTTGCCGAAAAATGCAATGACGGTTTCGCTTTCGTCTGTTCCTACTACATTCAGGAACGGACTGTTTATATTGTCAACATTCATTACAGTACCATCATCAAATTCAAGCACAAAATTTCTGTGACTTTGTGAATTACGGAAGTATTCTATTGTCAGCGTTTCTCCTGTTTCCGTTATTGTCAGTATAGCGTGACTATTATTGGCAGGGTAGAAAACCGACATATCCGACGGTTCAAGCCCAACGAATCTGATTCTGTTTGTTCCTGTACCGTCATAGATTGTATCATTACCGTAACCCTTGCCATAAACATACGTATCGTTTCCACTTCCGCCTTCAAGGTAATCATTTCCGGCACCGCCATCGATATAGTCATCGCCGCCGTTTCCATAAACCTTATCATTTCCGTCACTTGCATAAATAGCATCATTCCCGTCAGAGCCTTTTATTATATCATCTCCGTTAAGAGCATGAACCACGCTGTTGCCGAAAAATGCAATGACGGTTTCGCTTTCGTCTGTTCCCACTACATTCAGAAACGGACTGCTTACATCGTCAACATTCATTACAGTACCGTCATCAAATTCAAGTACGAAGTTTCTGTAACTTTGCGAATTACGGAAGTATTCTATGGTCAGCGTTTCTCCTGTTTCTGTTATTGTCAGTATAGCATGACTATTATTGGCAGGGTAGAATACCGACATATCCGACGGTTCAAGTCCAACGAACTTGATTCTGTTTGCTCCCGAATAGTCATAGATTATGTCGTTGCCATAGCCCTTGCCGTAAACATATGTGTCGTTTCCGCTTCCACCGTCAAGATAATCGTCTCCTGTGCCGCCGTCAAGATAGTCATCTCCACCACGTCCATAAAGATAGTCGTTTCCTTCCATTCCTAAAAACACATCATTTCCAGATGTTCCATGCAAAGAATCTTTACCATCAAATCCATAAACATAACTGTTTTCAAAAAATGGTGTTATTGAATCATCGTTGTTAGTTCCGTATATGTATAAAAATGGACTTGTTGGGTCATCTGCAAAAATTTCATCTGTTCCATTAAATTGCAATTTGAAATTTTCAGGCTTTATTCTTCTGAAATTTTGGATAAGCAGAACATTTCCATAAGTTTGCGAAAAGACAATGGCATCATTAGCACCAGACACAGAAACAATTAAATCTTCTTTTGGAATCCCTACAAAATTGATAATTGTAATTCCAGATGTATCATTTATTACATCTGTCCCATCTCCTGCATTTATAATATACAAATCATTTCCTGTACCGCCTTCAAGATAATCATCACCTGTACCACCTTCAAGAATGTCATTTCCTGATGTTCCAATAAGATAATCATTTCCTCCATATCCTTTAATGGTACTATCCTTAAAAAATGCTCTTAACAAATTATCATTGTCGTCACCTTCTACACTGTTTACAAAAGGACTCAATGGCGAGTCTATGGCTATAACCTGTCCATCAGCAAATTCCAATTCAAAGTTATGATGATTAAATGAACGTCCGAATTCTGGAATATAAAGTTTTTCTTTTGTATCTCTAATGGTAACAATAGCTCCGTTATTGTCAGTATATCGAACACTTAAATCAGAAGGATAAAGACCAATAAACTTTATTCTGTTTAATCCTGAATTATCATAAATAAAATCAGTACTGCAGCCTCTCCCCCAAACATATGTATCATTTCCGTTTCCACCATATAGATAATCTACACCTTCACCTCCGACAAGGAAATCATCTCCATCTTCTCCATATATGGTGTCGCTTCCTTTTTCACCATATAGATAATCATTTCCTTTTCCACCATAAATTTCATCATTACCATCTAAAGCATGAATAGCATCATCACCATCAAGACCTTGCATTATATTATCGCCATATCCACCTACTAGATAATCATTTTCATTTGTTCCTCTGAAAATTGCACCATCTGCATCAGGATCAATTTTACTTAATGCACGACCATATAATTCATGCAATTCATCATATACTGATTCGCCTACATCGCCTAAAAAATCATAGATTTCATTCCACGATTCTGAAACAAATTCACCTATTGCAGCTCCCAAGTTGCCAGAAATCATATAACCAGCAACACCTGCAAGGACAGTACCCACCACTGCACCAACTGGACCGCCAACAATCATACCCAGTCCAGCAAAATATGGAGTCAGTGCCGTTGTTAAAATATGTCCACCAGCAACGCCAACAATAGTTTCTACTGCCCAACTTCCAACTGTACCAGTGAACAATTCGGCGGCTAAATCTTTATCTCCGGCATTATAAGCAACAACAGCTTTGTAAGTTGCAATTCCAACTACTGCCAATGCACATGCAACATCTGCTATATCTCCTATTTTTCCTAAAGTTTCTCCAATTTTTTCATATTTGGTAAGGAATTTGTTTAATTTTTCAAAAGAATCTGAATGATCACCGATATTGTCCCCTAATTTAATGAGCCATTTATCAATTTCATTTATCTGATCAATAGATTTTCCAGAACCTTCAAGATATTTTGCTTGCGAAATAGGATTAATAGGAGCATCTAAAATATCATAAATTAAAGA
>JAIDNR010000169.1 GCA_029063695.1 Ruminococcus sp. | reverse complement strand
TCCACGTCCCGGAACTGAATAGACAACACCTTTTCTTTCAAGTTCCTGATAAGCCTTGGCAACCGTGTTGGGATTAACTCCTGTATCTTTCGCAAGATTTCTCACACTCGGCAGTTGTTCATTTTCGGCAAGAGTACCCGAAACAGCAAGCTCAATGATTTTATTGTAAATCTGCTCATAAATCGGGATTCTGCTTGTTAAGTCGATAGAAAACATAAATGCTCCTTTCTGTTTACTGTGTACTATGATACGTAATACAGTTATTACACTTATATAATATCATATATTTCCGCATTTGTCAAGTCTTTCTGTAAAAAAATAAAAAAGCAGTCATCAGACTGCCTTTATTTATGTATTTTACTTATAGCCGTAAATAATATACAATTTATTTATTTCATCGTATTCATACTGAATGAAATACTTTTTTATTAAATCAACAAATTCTTCAGTAACTTCATGCGGAATTTCTTCATTGGGAATAAGCATTCCTTTGTGTATTGATTCATGAAATTTCGGCTTTACTTTCACCCATTTAATCGACTTGAAATCATAATTATTGAAACACTCAGAATCATAGAAACGGTCGTAAAGTTCAAAGTGGTCATCTTCAAAGAGTGTTTTAAGGTCAAACGGAACATCACCTGGATTTCTACATAACATCCTTTGTTTTCCTGTTTTGTTCTTTCCGTTTTTTACTACATCATCACTTTTACAATAAGAGCATAATATCTTTTCATAAACCTTTTCATTTCTCCGTTTTTTTATTATTATACCACATTTCTTTTTCTATTTCAACTATATTGATACATCACCAGAAAAACATACCTACCATTAATATACAAGGAAATATTTTTTCACTGTTTTTACCTCTATGCAAATCAGAGTACTAAATCAATTTTAAACGTCAATACTTGCATAAGGTAGCATCTGTTTATTCCTCAATGGAAAAAGTAATATTTTCCCTGATTCCCAGCGTATCAAATACAGATAAATCAGAAGTTACTTTTCCAATCGGAATTACTTCCATTGTCAGATTCGGGCGGCTTGTTTGTGCATAGAAAATAGCCAGTGTATTATTTGTCGGGCAATAGGTAATATCGCCGTTTTCAAAATTCAGCTGACCGTCACCGCTGTTCTTTGGTACTGACGGCATACTGCCATAATACTCCCGTCCGCCATAGCCAACCATAGAAACTGTCAGCGGCATCATCTCCATAATCTCTTTGGCAAGCGGCGTATCATAAATGACACCTTCAAGTTCATGGTCACCAACAGAAATCTGGATATTAGTTTCTTCTTTTTTCAGCATACCAATTTCATTCAGCCATTGTATCACTGTTTCCTGTGATGAAAGAATATTGCTGGAATTTATAGCAGTTCCTTCCAGAACCTTTGACTGTGGGCAAAGATTTGCAATAACGGTTTCGCTGTTGCCTTTACCATAACCATTATGTGTGCAGAATGGAATGACAGTTTTACCCGACAAATCATATTGATTCAAAAATGTATGAATAGCTCTCGGTGTAGTAGTTGCCCAGACCGGATATCCGATGTATATAGTGTCATATTGCGATATATCCAAGGTTTCTCCTGCAAGTTCAGACAAAAAATTTTCTGCCATTTCGTTATGATTCTGGTCTGCAACCTCATCAAAATCAGATGAATAAGGTTCTGTAACTTCAATAGAGTACAAATCACCTCCAACTTGCTGTTGAATCAGATTTGCTATATACTCTGTTGCGCCATAACGGGCTGTACTATCAACAACAATACTTGCAGATGTCGTTGCATCAGCTGTTTCAAAATTACCTGAATTGCGTCCCAATGAAAAGTAAGCAATCAATGTTTTTCCTTTACTTTGCTGCTGAATATACTGTCGTTTTATCAAACATAAATCAAATACGTCCCATACCCCGTCTTTGCATAGATCATAATCCTTACCGCTTAAATCAGGCGTTTCCTTGCCAAGAAGAAAGTCCTGCAAGTTTCTGATATCTTCTATTGTGTATTGTTTTGTTTCTGCCGCTTCTACTAAATCCGCTTGATTCTGTACAAGTTTAGGAAGAGTAAACGCAGAAACTGCCAATACAGCCGCCGTAAAAATAGATAGCATTTTTTTCATAGAAATCACTCCTGTTATTTGTAATTAATCTTCTAAGTACATTATAAACGAATCGCAGCGATATGTCAAATACTTATATTTTATGACAACTAATGCCTAAAAAGCATATATTGATAAAGCATATTAAAAACGGCTCTTGCTTTTCAGGCATGAATCTGGTATAATAGTCATATACATCATAAGAAAGGAACGGTGTTTATGGAACTGCGAGTATTACGATATTTTCTTACCGTAGTCAATGAAGAAAGCATCACAAAAGCCGCAGATACACTGCATATCACACAGCCTACGCTCAGCCGACAGCTTTCACAAATGGAGGAGGAGCTGGGAATCAAGCTGTTTGACAGAGGTTCAAGGAAAATCACACTTACCAACGAGGGAATCCTGCTTCGCCGACGTGCAGAAGAAATTTTACAGCTGGTGGACAAAACTGAAAAAGAAATGACAGAGCAGGAAAAACTGGTTGACGGTGAAATCTCTATCGGCTGTGGTGAACTTGCTTCTGTGCATATTGTAGCAGAACTGATCAAATCATTTCAGGAACGATATCCGCTTGTCCGTTACGATGTTCACACCGCCAATGCAGACCATATCCGTGAGCGTCTGGATAAAGGTCTTACTGATATTGGCTTGCTTCTGGAACCGGTGGATATTGAAAAATATGAATTTATCCGAATGAATATCAAAGAAAAATGGGTGGTTCTTATGCGTCCAGACGATCCGATTGCAGAAAAAAAAGCTGTTACACCAAAAGAACTTTCCAAACTCCCTGTATGTCTTGTCAAACGTCCTCTTGTAAAAAATGAACTCGCAAGTTGGTTCGGGGATTATTTCAAAAAACTACATATTCAGTTTACCAGCAACATGAGTACCAACGCTGCCATCATGGTACGAAGCGGACTGACTTACGCATTAGTACTGGAAGGTTCACTGCCATACTGGAGTACAGAACAAATCTGTTATCGTCCGCTTTCTCCTGAATTAACAGCGACCAGTGTCCTTGCATGGAAACGTCATCAGCCTCAGAGCCTTGCTGTTACAAAATTTATTGAACATATACGACAGTATTTATAGGATAACCAATAAAGATTTTTTGTTGAAATGTACTAAAAAAGTTCAAGCTCCGCAATCCATTCTTCGATTTCATCATAACAATCTGAAATATCTGAACGGTATATTCCTATCGGTTTCAGTATCGTGCAGTCTTCCGGCAACGAAACTGTAATATCAGATATTGTATCAGCAAGTCCGCCTGTTCCATGTGTACAGAACGGAATCACTGTCTTTCCGGAAAAGTCGTATTCCTCCAGAAACGAGAATATCGCCATTGGACAGCTGTATCCCCAATTCGGATATCCCAAAA
>JAIDNR010000168.1 GCA_029063695.1 Ruminococcus sp. | reverse complement strand
TATATACACAATTAATGACATCACGGAGGAATTTTTATGAACAGAAATTTTATAAAAATATTGGCAGGTACATCATTATTTATGACTCTCTGTGCCATTCCTATAACATCATATGCTGCTACTCCCGAAGAGGCTGAAGCCGTTGCCCGTCAATACAGTATTCCCGAAGAAACAATACAGGTTTTCTGGAATGAATACTATACAAATCCCGAACTTTATCCGCCTGAAAGAATAGACGAACTTATTGAGCAGTTTAAGGCATATCAGGGTGATATTATCACTAATGTACCGTATGACCCGAATGCACAAGTGCCATCAATAACAGAAACAACTGTCGCTTCTGTGGATAATCCCGAACCCAATTCGCCTGATGAGAGTGGTACTGTAGTAGCTGACGATTCAATAACCCTGACAATGCCCGACGGTACGACGTTTACACGTATAAGTGCGGAAAAATTCATTGCTCTTTCCTATGAGGATAAAATGATTTATCTAAGCACTTTTCCCGAAGATAAACAGACTGTTATAATCAATAACCTGACTCCTGCGGAATACAAAAGTCTGATGAAACAGCTCCCGATGGAAGATAAACTTAATGTTATCAATAATCTTACTTCAATATCGGATACTTTGGGTGTAAATCTTACTGTTGATGAAATTACGGACAACAGCCTTTCTTTTCAGATGAAAAATCAGGACGGTGAACTTGTCGGCGTAGGTTCTATAAACGATACTATCGAAAATACAGGCTATGACCGCCGTGGTATTCTTGCAGCTGCCGGTGCATTCATTATGGCAGGTATTGCAGGAATGTTCCTTTTAATTAAAAAATGTTTCAACGGAGAGGCTAATAATGAATAAAAAAAATATTGTTCTGCATATTGCAACTCATTTTATGGTTGCATTCATATGTATTGGCATTCTTACAGTTGCCATGATTAAACCTGCGGACAAGCTGAAAGTATTTGTAAATATCGCTTTTATGGACAGTCTCAAATCAGACCCTATTAATGACAATACGGGACTTGTTATCCGTGAAAATGAAATAAAATCCGATTATGACGGTGAAACCTCCGAAACAGGTGAAATTATCCGTGCCAAATTCGGTGAGCGTTACGCAACGCTGAACTGTGATGTCATGGAACTTGAAATTCCTGTCTACTGGGGAAGCAACAGCGAACTTCTTGAACATGGTGCCTGTCATTCGTCAGGTTCTGTGATTATTGGAGATAAGGGAAATTCTGTAATCTCTGCACACGTTGATACTTATTTTGCCGACCTCGATAAACTCAAAGAGGGTGATATTGTTACTGTTAAAACGAATTACGGAAAATTTACATATAAAGTCCGTGAAACAATTTCTTTCAGCAGTTCCAATAAAAAATATGTTACTCCAACAGATGATACACGTCTTACTCTCTATACCTGCAAAAGAGATTTGCTCGGTGCATCAGACCAGCGTATCGGCGTTATATGCGACCTCGAAGAAAGCAGTTTCTATATTAAGGAGGCTGATGAATCATGAAAAGTATCGTTTCATATATCGGCTCGTTTATTCTGTCTGTACTGCTGATTTTTTCAATCATTACATCAATTGGTGTGACTATTATAAATGCTTTTGCAAATCCCGATAAACTGTATCATATAGCACAGGAAAAAAATCTCGGTCACGTTGTCTATACTGAACTTGAGAAATATTATTCTCAAAGATATAACACTACAGGTATTCCTGCCGATGTATATATGAATGCTATTAGTGAGAATTATCTTGATGATGTTATTCGTATTCAGATTGACAACGGTTTCTATGTTCTTATGGACTGGGAACAAACTGACAGAATGGTGAATATGTCCATCGAAACAGCTTTGAACAACTTCTACAGCGACTATGCTGACAGTATCGGTGCAGAGAAAGATGCAAAGTATGATGAGAAACTTAGCGAGGCAAAGGCGAATGCCGATGAGATTATTTCAGAATACTGTGACGTTTTCAAGCTCCGTACAATGAAGAATCATGGAATTCTTAAAAAAATTGCTCCGCTTTATGCGAAACTCCCGACTTTAATTCTTATTGCATATGGCTCAACGGCATTCCTTATGCTCCTTATGATTTTCGTGAATATCAAATCAGCATCAACTACTCTTTACTGGTCAGGAATCTCAGCTATAATCTCAGGTATAATCGGTGCTGTCCCCTGTATTTATTTTAAATCTACCAATTATTTCAGTGCGTTTACAATAAAACAGCCTCAGATTTATACAGCATATACAACTGCAATGAACAGAATTACCGAAAACTTTCTGACAGCTTCACTGATTTCTCTTATAATTGGTATAATAT
>JAIDNR010000167.1 GCA_029063695.1 Ruminococcus sp. | reverse complement strand
TTTTTATGCAGAAAGCAATAGCAACATCTTCAAAAAGTCCACCTAATCTGCAAAATGTGGGTTGTTAATAAATTGTGAATGATGTATAATATATTCAGAATGAATTGAGCCGATAAAAAACAATTTTATAGGAGATGATTATTTTGAATAAGAAGAAGATTTTATCAGCTATTACAGCAACAATCTGCTTTGCGGGAACTTTTGCCGTTATGCCCGAAATTGCAGGTATGCAGACCGTAGCAACAGAAGCAGTGCGTAATGACTTTGAGGTTACTTACGAGGGCTGGCATGGAAGTGACATTGATTCAAGCGTTGAAGCTATAGATGGCATTGGTTTCGATAATTCAAGAGGTATGTTCGTAAGTGACCGTACTTCTTCAGATGCGGGTGCAGTATCGTCAAAAGGATTTTATCTTTGGGGCGGAGTAAAGTACAAATACAGTGTACAGGTAAAATCCGAAACAGATGAAGTATTCCATATTTCACTTCTCTATAAAGATGAGGAAACAGAAGAGGCGACAACAATTGAACTTGCCACAAAAAATGTAAAGGCTGGCGAGTGGACAGAAATTTCCGCTTCATATAAAGCTCCTGAAAATACTTATGAATATGAAATCACAATTACAACAGAATCTACAAATGATTTTGTTTTTGATGATGTTGTTATCACATCAAAAGACGGTAAAACTATCGAGGCTAATGCAGCAGTTGCAGGTGGTCTTAAAGATGCATTCAATGGCTATGGTTTCCGTGTAGGCAATATCCTCAATGGCGGTACTATCAGAAACTCCGCAATTACAGCAAGTTTCCTCAAGGATTATAATGCTGTGGAATGTGAAAACGAGACAAAGGCTGATGCCGTTCTCAGAGCAAACGGTTCAACAGATACAAATATCAATGTAAGCCTTGACAACTGTTCTGCTATTGCTGACTTTGCAGCAAAAAACGGTCTTGCATTTCGTGGTCACGCATTTGTATGGCACAGCCAGACACCTGCATGGTTTCTCAAAGAGGGATTCAACAGCAACGGCAACTGGGTAACTCCTGATGTAATGGATAAGCGTCTTGAAAGCTATATCAAAAATGTATTCAATGCTTTTGCTACACAGTATCCTACACTTAATCTTTATGCATATGATGTATGTAATGAGTGTGTATCAGATGACAGCAACAGAACTAAAAACAATGGCGGTGCAAGAGAACCCGGTGACAACAATGTTGAGGGCGGTAAATCAGCATATGTTGCAGTATACGGCGACAACAGCTTTGTTGAAAAGGCTTTCACATATGCAAGAAAATATGCTCCTGCTGGCTGTAAACTTTTCTACAATGACTACAATGAATACTGGGACCACAAGCGTGACTGTATCATAAATACTATTCTCAAACCGCTTTCGGCAAAGGGACTTATCGATGGTATGGGTATGCAGTCTCACATTGATGCAGGTTACAACACATTCTCAGGTACAGTAAACTATCTCAATGCAATGGATATGTACCTTGACCTCGGACTTGAAGTTCATGTATCAGAACTTGATATTTCTCTTAGCGATGGTCAGACACTTAATGACCAGGCTGATAAGTATGAGGCAATCTTCAAACACGCTATGGAAGTAAATACCAAAGGCACTCACCCCGGCAGAGTTACACTTATGCAGATATGGGGTCCTAATGATGCCAATACATGGATTAGCGGTGACAAGAGTCCTACACTTTATGACAAGAACAATCAGCCTAAATCTGCTTATAACAAGCTTATGGCACTTGGTGACGGCAATGGTCCTCTTGAGGGATTTGAAGGCGGTTCAGATTTAAAGCCAATTGAACCCAATGAATACGGCTGGTACTTCCAGTGTGGTTTCGAGGACGGCGAGCAGAACTGGAACAACAGAGGCGGAAATAAAGTTGCACAAAGCGGTGCTGAACACTATACGGAATGGGGCAGTAATTCACTTCTCGTTTCAGACAGAACTTCTGCATGGAACGGTGCTTCCTATTCGCTCAACCGTGCTTTTGAGGCTGGCAAGGAATACAGTTTCAGTGCACACGTAAAACAGAAGTCGGGCGAAAATGTCAAGTTTATGATGAAACTGGAGTACACAAATGCAGCAGGCGAAACTGATTATTCGGAAATCGCAACTGTAACAGCTCCGAATGATACATGGGCACAGCTCGTCAATACAAATTACAAGATTCCTGAGGGTGCTTCAAATATAAAGATTTATATTGAAACAGAAGAATCACTTACAGATTTCTATGTTGACGAAGTAATCGGTGCAGTAGGTGGAACAGGTATTGCAGGAGAAGGTCAGCCTGAACTTCCGGGTCAGTTTATTCTCGGCGATACTG
>JAIDNR010000166.1 GCA_029063695.1 Ruminococcus sp. | reverse complement strand
TTAGTCTCGTTGGCTATGATATGTGTATAAGTGACAGATTCAATTTCACACATAATCTTTAATCTTTGTGCTTCATTTGCAGAAAAACCCTGTTTCTCATAAAACGGTATTTTATCAGGCATTGCACACAACTCAACAAAAACACCTGTTCCTTTAATACCATTATCTTTAACAAACTTCATAAGTTCATCAATAAGCATTTTACCGATTCCCTTACGCTGATATTCGGGTTTCACTACAACGTCTTTAATGTAGTAATTCAGACCCATATCACCAATCATTCTTGCCATTGCTACAATATTCTGTCCATCAAAAACAGATACTCTGAATAATGTATTCTGCATTGCAAGTTCAGTCTGTTCTAGAGAGGGAGAATCGTCCCATACACTGTTCCACAGATAAATAAATTCTTCTGCACTGAGTTCATTATATTTTATAGTCAGATTATTCATAGTTCTCTTCTTCAAAAAATTTATTATTTTCTGTAAATCCTCCATTTTGATTTTATACTGTCTCTCTCTGCACAGCAACCAAGAGGAAGTTCAGACAATATACCTATGGAGTTATCCATATTGAAAATGTCAAGAAGTGAGACAACTCTTGCATCGTCTGTATTGTGAACTTTTTCGCACAAAAACTGCCACATACCGTCGTCACTGTTATGGGAAACATACAGAATAGGTTCACTGCCGTCAATAATATGACAGCAGGTAATTACTGCGGTATCAGGATTGTCATAAAAAGGATAATTCATAAGTACTCCTTTTATATGTCGTTTCTGATTATATCCTCAAGAGTTTCTCTCTTTACAGCTACTCTTGATTCACCGTTATTCACGAAAACAACAGCAGGTTTCTGGAGTCTGTTATAGTTTGATGACATTGAGTAATTATAAGCACCCGTTGCACATACTGCAATAATATCGCCTGCTTCTGCGTGCTGTAATGGCATATTCTCACCGATTAAGTCACCGCTTTCACAGCACTTTCCTGCAATAGTCACACGTTCTGTACGTTCTTCATTTGCTTTGTTTGCAACAATTGCTTCGTACTCTGATTTATAGAGGATATATCTCGGACTGTCAGCCATGCTTCCGTCGATTGAAACATAAGTTCTGATGTTCGGGATTTCCTTTCTTGCACCGACTGTATAGAGAGTGATTCCGGCAGGTGCGGCGATTGAACGTCCCGGCTCAATGTAGATAAACGGACGGGAAATATTCAACTTCTCACACTCAGTCATAACGACTTTTGAAACACGTTCCATGAATACTTCAAAAGGCTGTGGGTCGTGTTCATTAAGATACTTGATACCGAATCCGCCGCCGAGATTAAGTCCCTTGATTTCGTAATTCAGTTCATTTTTTATTTTGGAAATAAATTCAAGCATTACTTTTGCAGCTTCTTCAAATGGGTCAATATCGAAAATCTGTGAACCGATATGACAGTGCAGACCGTAAAGCTCCACATTTTCGCAGGATATAGCTTCTTTTACTGCCTCATAAGCCTCACCTGTTTCGAGTGCAAAGCCGAACTTGCTGTCAATCTGACCTGTTTTGACAAAATCATGAGTATGAGCATCAATACCCGGTTTGATTCTGAACATGATATGCGGTTTTTTACCTTGCTCCTGAGCGATTTTTTCAAGTCTGTGAAGTTCGCTGATATTATCAACGATTATATGACCTACACCGACTTCCACAGCGTATGCAAGTTCTTCATCAGTCTTGTTATTACCATGAAATCCGATTTTTGATGTATCAAATCCCGATTTGACAGCGGTATAAAGTTCACCGATTGAAACAGCGTCAAGACCAAGTCCCTCACTTCCGACGATTCTACACATCTCCATACAGGAAAGTGCCTTGCTTGCGTAATGAACACGTCCCTTGTCGCCATAGAATTTCTGAATACTTTCATTGAAACGACGGCAGTTTTTTCTTACAAGCTGTTCGTCCATGACGTAAAGCGGTGTACCATATTCTTTTGCAAGTTCAACGGTATCAGCACCGCCGATTGTGAGATTTCCTTTTTCGTTAACAGCAAGATTTTCGGATACAAACATTTTTATACTTCCTTTCTAATCATCACATATTTCTTCTACAATATTCCTCAGTTCCTCAACGCCCTCAAAGGTCATAGAGGAAAACGGGATAACGTGCATATCTTCAAAGCACGGAATTTCAGTCTTAAAAGCTTCCATACGCTTCAGACGTTCAGTCTTTTTGAGTTTATCGGCTTTTGTAAGTACGAGGACAAATGGCATTTCCGTATCAATAAGATAATCAATCATTTTGAGGTCATCTTTTGTCGGAGCATGACGCATATCAACAAGCATGAATACAAGTCGTATATCCCTGTCTGAACTGAGATAGCCGTCAATCAGTCCTGCCCAGCGTTCCTTTTCGGATTTTGCAACTTTTGCATAGCCGTATCCGGGTAAGTCCACAAAATATATATTTTCAAGTCCATAGAAATTTATTGTAGCAGTCTTTCCGGGGACAGAACTTACCCTCGCAAGATTTTTTCTGTTGAAAAGCTTATTTATAAGTGTAGATTTGCCGACGTTTGAATGACCTGCGAACGCAATTTCAATGCGTTCGGCAGGCGGTATCTGCGAATATTTGCCGTATGATGCAACATATTCGGCTTTGTTATAGTTAAGTTTCATATCTGTATACCTCAGTCTGTAAGGGCATTTTCAAGAACGTCCATGAGGTTTTCAGCAAATATGAACTCAATTGCATTCTTCACAGTATTGTCAACTTCTTCAAGGTCAGGCTTGTTTGCAGCGGGAATAATAACAGTTTTTATTCCTGCCTTGTATGCAGCCATTGTCTTTTCACGAAGACCGCCTATCGGAAGTACTTTTCCGTGAAGGGTGATTTCACCTGTCATTGCAACGTCACAGCGGACTTTCCTGCCTGAAAGTGCAGATACAAGAGCAGTAGTCATTGTAACGCCTGCTGACGGACCGTCTTTTGGAACTGCACCTTCGGGAGCATGAATGTGCAAATCATTCTTCTTGTAAAATTCCTTGTCAATGTTATACTTGTCTGCAATACTTCTTACATAACTTACGGCAATTTTTGAACTCTCTTTCATTACATCGCCAAGAGAGCCTGTAACTTCAGTTTTGCCTGTTCCGTCAAGAGCGATAACTTCCAACGGCATGAGTACACCGCCGACAGAAGTCCATGCAAGACCATTTACAACACCAACCTGATTTTTATTTGATGCAATATCGGAAGTGTATTTTCTTGTACCGAGCCAGTCATGAAGTTCCTTGACTTTTACAGTAACTCTTTTTGCATCGCCCGATGCAATTTTTTTAGCACCTTTACGGCAGAGTGATGCAATATATCTTTCAAGAGTTCTTACACCTGCTTCTTTAGTATAAAAAGCAATTATGTCATGAAGTGCATCGTCCTGTATTTTCAGTTGTGTACCTTTCAATCCATGTTCTTTGAGCTGTTTTGGTACAAGATGTTCTTTTGCTATATGGAATTTTTCCTCAGCTGTATAACTCGGAAGTTCGATAAGTTCCATTCTGTCAAGCAGGGGAGCAGGAATATCACCTACATTGTTTGCAGTTGTAATAAATACTGCCTTGCTTAAATCAAACGGTACTTCAAGAAAATGGTCACGGAAAGCCGAATTTTGTTCACTGTCAAGCACTTCAAGCATTGCAGACGACGGGTCGCCTTTCATGTCACTGCAAAGCTTGTCGATTTCATCAAAGAGAATAAGAGGATTTGCAGATTCTGCCTGCTGGAGTGCTGTAATGATACGTCCAGGCATAGCTCCGACGTATGTTTTTCTGTGACCTCTTATATCGGCTTCGTCACGCACACCGCCAAGAGATACACGGACGTAATTTCTGCCCATAGCTTTTGCAATTGACTTTGCAATGGAAGTCTTGCCTATTCCGGGAGGACCTGCGAGACAGATAATCTGTCCTTTTATTTTCGGATTTATTGCATGGACTGCAAGAAATTCAATAATACGTTCCTTGACTTTTTTAAGTCCATAGTGGTCGTTATCAAGAATGGACTCTGCTTTTTCAAGCGAAATCTTAGCTTTTGTATATTTTCCCCAAGGCAAATCAAGTACTGTATCGAGATAATTCTTTATAACAAATGCTTCCTGAGATGCGGACGGAAGTTTTGAAAGTCTGTCGGCTTCCTTCAGAAGTTTATCACGGCTTTTTTCGTCTATTTTAAGTGCCATAATGTCATTTATATAATTGAAAACTTCCTCACCGTCATCTTCGCCGAGTTGTTCCTGAATAACTCTGAGTTGTTCACGGAGATAATATTCCTTTTGTCCCTTATCAATATTATTTCTTGTCTGCTCATTGATAATACTTTCAAGTTCCATTATTTCAATTTCTGAACTGAGGCAGGTAAAGAGAACCGACAGTTTGTTCAGAATATTCGATTCCTCAAGAAGCGTCTGCTTGTCCCTGTAATTCAGACTGCAATTGAATACTACAGCTTCAAAGAGCTTCACCGGGTCGTCCTGCGTCATTACGGAAGAAATGAGTTCTTTTGGCATTCTTGGCACAAATTGTGCATATCGCTCAAAAACATCTTTTATGGAACGCATAAGAGCTTCTGCCTCAACTTCATCTATTTTAGCTCTTGAATATGTAGGAGTACGCTTTACTTCTGCACGGAGGACATCACCGTCATCAGTAAGGCGGACAAGATTCGCCCTGTAAACTCCTTCAACAAGAACTTTCATTATATTTTCTGGAAGTTTAAGAACCTGTTTTATTTCCGCAACAACTCCGACTTTATATAAATCGTTTGCTTTGGGATTTTCAACATAAGATTCATGTTGTGCAACAAGAAAGATTTTTTCATTATTTTTGAGGGCTTTTTCAATAGCTGCAACAGTCTTTTCTCTTGCAATATCAAAGTGCATTACCATTTTAGGAAATGCGACAAGTCCTCTCATTGCAACAGTATAGAAAACATTTGTGTTTTCTGTATTTTTACTGCTTTTGATAGTCTGTTCCATATTTATTCACTACTCCTTTGCTTTTAATAGTTAGCGAATGGTTTGCAAATAACCGGTAATATATATTATACTATAATATTCAAAAAAATGCAAGTGAAATATCATGTAAAAACAACAATTCTGTGAAAAACTTGACAAAACTTTCTTAATCAGCTATAATTTAATAAAAATACAATATAAAAAGGAGAAATTTATTATGAAATCAGTTATATTTTTTGACATAGATGGCACTCTTGTTTCTGAGGACGGATTATTTACTATTCCCGAAAGTACACGCACAGCTATTGAAATGACAAGAAGCAAGGGAAATCTTACTTTTATAAATACGGGACGAACAGAATTTAATGTGAATAAAAAAGTCCGTCAGCTCGGTTTTGACGGACTTATCTGCGGTTGCGGGACATATATTGAATACAACGGAGAGATTCTGCTTTATAATAAACTCAGTAAAGATTTCTGCCTTGAAACTACTGAAATTCTGAGAAAATGCGGTGTAACTCCCGTTTACGAGCATAAAGACGGTTATTTTTTTGACGATAAAGCACCGCAGATTCCTGATTTGGACGACTTTCTTGAAAATTTTGTAGATGAGTGTATAGACATAAGCAGACGGGTTGAAAATGCAGATTTTGTTTTCGATAAATTTGTTGTATGGGAAAGCAGATTTTCTGATATGGAGCTTTTCAGACGTGAAATAAGTAAAAATTTTGATATAATTGACAGAGGTCATGGATTTTATGAAAATGTACCTCTCGGATTTTCAAAGGCTACAGCAATTAAACTTATCCTTGATAAACTGAATATTCCCATTGAAAATGCCTATGCAATCGGTGATAGTAGAAACGACCTGCCTATGCTTAAAGCAGTCCCGAACAGTATCGCAATGGGCGGTGCGGAAGTAATTTATCCCTATGTCTCTTACATAACTACTTCTCTTGCCGACGACGGTATATATAATGCACTTGAATATTATAATCTTATTTAAAATATAAAAATATTATACAAAATCTATTGACATCTGTTGTAAAAATGGTGTATAATATTATTGATATATTATGGTAAGCTGGAGGTTTTTATGAAATTAAGTAAACAGGATTCGGATTTGTTCTTTGATTTGTGGTTTTCATTGTTGGACTATACAAATAAAAAATATGGCATTGATACTTCAACCAAAATAATCAACAGAAAAACAGGTGTTAATCTTACTTCTGCTTTTAGAATTTCAGACAAAATATGGGAAGATACATCTGTTATTGATGATTATCTTGCTGAAAATGAGCTTCCCGAAGATGAGCAGAAAATATTGAAAAGTTGGCATTACAGAATCAAAGGAACTTTTGTTATTGAACGTCACCTGAAAAAAGGTGCAGTTATTATTGATAACGAAGACAATGTTTACATTGTAAAGGGACTTACACAGAGTATCAGAGATTTAACCTGTGATTTTCCTACTCCGGTATACATAAAGGGAACACTTCTTCCGTTTAAGAACGTAATCATAACAGATGGACTTATAATGCCTTATAATGTTATTATTGGCGGAAATATGCGTGCTGAACTCAAGGAATTATATATGGAAGCCAAAAGAAATGACTGGATTATAGAAAAGATGAATATTGATTTGCTTGACGAAAACAGACATCTGCTGAAATTTTTCAAAAGTGATATATCAAATCTGTCAGAAAAAACAATTGATAATCACATGAAAATTGTACAATGGTATTTAATTTACTATCTTGCAAATCAGGATTTAAGAATGCAGGACGGACTTAACTGTCTTGATGACTTCTTTAATCGTGAAGTGAGTGGGAGTCCGAACGAAATTAAAAAAATCTGTACAAGTATAAAGAAATTTTATAAAAGTATGGCAGAGCATAATAAGATAAGTGAAGACGATTATAAATCACTGTGCAGTGAAATCAAGGAAAACTTTCCTCGATGGGCAGAGGAATGTAATCTATAAATATTATTTTAAGGAGGATAAAAATGAAACTATTCAGAAGAATGACATCTGTTGTTTCAGCGGCGGCACTTGCTGTATGTTCTGTTCCTTATATATGGGAAAGCACGGCAACAGCGGCAGACGGTTTGCTTACACG
>JAIDNR010000165.1 GCA_029063695.1 Ruminococcus sp. | reverse complement strand
CCGTCATACCATAAACGCATTTCAGCCAGTCTGTCTTCTAAACCATATGCTTTAGCAAGCTCCTTCACTTCATCTTCAGTAAATCCAAAGTATTCTGAAAAATCATTATTCAGTACAGAATGTACTTTAAGATTATTAAGTCCTGTAAATATGCTCTCTTTGGATATACGCAGACAGCCTGTCAGTACCGCAAATTCAAGAAAATTATTCGTCTTTAATGCACTCTCAAATGCTGAACGGAGCAGGTCAATCATTTTATTATAAAATCCCCTAAAATATGAATTTTCAAGTGGTACGTCATACTCATCTATCAGAATAATCACATTTTTGTTATATGCTTTACAAAGGCATTTTGACAAAAATCCAATAGCTTTACTGTATTCTGAATACTCTGCATCAATATCTAAAAAAGATGTATATCTTTGCATTTCCTCATTGTCCAATACATCTGACCTATAAACTATTGCCTTATGCCTTGAAAATTCATCTTTTATAATATCCTTGTATGTTGCATATGCTGTCTCAAAGTCAGGCTGTTTCATACCCTTAAGAGAAATACTTATAACTGGGTACTGTCCCATATGTTCAAGATACTGCTCCCCTGCTTTTGTGATATTCAGACCGTCAAAAAGATACGAGTTGTCATTTTCTGTATTTTCAAAAAATCTCTGCAACATACTCATATTCAGGGTCTTGCCGAATCTTCTCGGACGTGTAAACAGTGTTACTTTTGCACTGCTGTCAAGTATATCTCTAATCATAAGTGTCTTATCAACAAAATAGCAGTTCTTTCTGATAATCTCTGCAAAGTCCTCAATTCCTATCGGGATTTTCTTACGCTCTGCCATTATACGCACCTCCTGTCCGTTTACTGCTTCTATTATACCACAAATGCAGTCAAAAATCAATATATACAGCAAAAATAACAGCACTTGCAATAAAATCAAATGCCGTTGTTTTGTCAATAATTCAACTCTATATTTATATTGCCGTTCTCGTCTGCGGTGATACCCCTTATCAAAGTCTTAAGCTCAGAATTTGTCATATTCGCTACTGACGAATATTTATCAAAATTCTCCGAAAGTTTATGATAAAGCTGATTTAACTTTTTCTCAATATCCTCCGGAGTTTCTGCTATATCAAGTTCAAGTCTGATTTTGGCAATCTGTCTGTCAATATCTGCTGTACGCTCTTTCAGCTCTTCAATGGTAATAATATCATTCTCAAACATCTGTATCTGCTTCTGCTTTTTCTTTTGCAGTACCCCAAGCCGTTTATTGAGTGCAGTGTCCGAATTTTCAGGCTGTTCCCTCTTATACTGGCTTATAATATTGCTGACAAACTTCTGCTTGTCCTCAATAAGCGACAGAAAATAATTGTCAATGTTCTCAATCAGTTCATTCTCCATAATTATTGTTGTATTTCTGCAATACTTTGCACCATGATGATTACGTCCACTGCAACACCAATATGTTCTAATATGGTCTTTCCGCTTATTCTGTACACGTCTGAACGAGTAGCCACAGACGGAGCAGGTTATAAGCGTACTGAATAAATGTTTGTTACTGCGTTTCTGATGAATTGTTGTCTCAAGTCCGATGTTATTGGATTTATTGATATTCTGTGCCTTTTCCCATAACTCCAGAGGTATTATCCGCAAATCAGGTTTTTCAACTTCAAACCACTCAGATTCGTCTTTGATTCTTCGTGTCTTTTCAATAAAGTTCTTGACTTCTGTCCTGCCGTTGATTACATACCCTGCATAAATCTTATTTTTCAGAAGTCTGCTGACCGCCGTTGTACTCCATGCAATACCTCTTAAACTCGTCAGACCTCTGTCATTTAGGACTTTTGATATTTTGTGAGTACCATACCCCTTATTGACATACAAATCAAAAATTTCCCTGACGACTTCTGCCTCCGATTCATTTATCTGCAAATTGAAGTAATCACCTTTTGTCTTGATATAGCCATAACACGAATTAGGAACTTTACCTTTTTCAGCATTTATTCTCTTACCGAATTTTACACGCTTTGACATATTTGCTGACTCTTCCTGTGCTATTGCCGCAAGCATAGTCAATGTAAGTTCATTGCCTTCAATTGTATTCATATAAGAAGTAATAAATTTAACATTAATATCACGTGCCGACAACTCACGTATACTCTGTAAACAATCAACAGTATTACGTGCAAATCTTGAAATGTCCTTTACAAGCACACATTCAAATATACCCTTTTTGCTGTCGTTCATCATCTCATTAAATTCTTTTCTTTTCTTCGTTGATGTACCTGTTATACCCTCATCTGCATATATACGAATCAGATTATAATTATTCTGCTTTGAATATTCAGTAAAAAATTCTTTCTGTGCCTCAAACGAATTAAGCTGGTCATCTTTGTTAGTAGATACACGGCAGTATGCAACAACATTCTTCATATTTTCTACCTCCTTGAATTAGTAATCTGTCCGCACGCAACTGCCATGCGGACAGACCCATAACTTTCAGACTGCAATTTCTTCTTTCCTGACCTGACTGCTGATAATTACAGCAGGATTTTCATTCTCGGCATTGGATTTTATCTGTCTTTCAAATGAACTCGCTACAGCCTCTTCAAGTTTCCTGACAAAGCTATTAATATCACTGCTGACTGTCGGATTGTTCAAAAAATGATATGTATTCATAATATCCTCCTTGTTAATTCTGTTTAATAATATGAATTGAAATCGCCCGATATGAGTCAATACATTCATCTTAATCAGAATTTCTTTTGATAAGATTGTAATATGTACCTTTTTTAAGTCCCATTTCTCTCATCGCATCAACAGGGCGAATGATACCCATGTTAACCTTTTCCATAACGCTATCCCAGTTAGCTGCCTTCTCTGCATTTGGTCTGCCGAACTTAACTCCTCGCTGTTTCGCTGAATCAATACCCTCACGCTGTCTCTGCCTGATTTTGAGACGTTCCGCCTCTGCCATACTGCCGAGTACCTCAATAAGAATCGTATTAATCATATCCATAACCCACTCCTGCTCTGCTGAAAATTCTGCAAGCGTAGTCGGTATATCAAGTATCTTCACACGAATGTGATGTTCCTTGAAATACTCCAGTTCTTTCCTGATGTCTGCCTTGCTCCTGCTGAGACGGTCAAGCTCCTTGACTACAAGAGTATCACCGCTTCTCAGCATAAAATTTTTCAGTGAAGCATACCCCTCACGCTTCATATCCCTGCCTGACTTCTTATCAACTATGATGTTATGCTCTTCTACTCCATACTCAATCAATGCCTGTACCTGCCTGTCTGCGTTCTGCTCCTTACTTGATACCCTCGCATATCCGTAAACCCTGTTTTCCATTTCATATGACCTCCAAATAGTCTGTAATTGTCCATGTTACTTTTTGGACGTTCATAATCAATTATCTTGACTTTTATATACGGCTTTTCAGGTCTTTCAGGAAAGTTCATAAAACTATACTTTTATGAACCGTGAAGCATACATCTGAATGACCCATAGGGGATTAGGAAACGCTTCTGTATCTGGTCAGAGCTTTCCCGTGGCAAAAAAACACAGGGAAAACTCTTTCTCCGTTGGAACTGACCCACTTTTTCATGAGGTTTCCGTCCTTGCAGAGCCGTTCAAGTCTATGAGCCGTGATATAATATCACCAGCACCTTAACAGTAATCAGACCGCCCTTACTGCATTCAGTTTCCCGAATTTATGCTGTTCCGTCTGATACTGTGTATCAGACCAGTCTGCCTCCGCCAGTTTTTTAACCATATTTCTCAGAACTTAGGCTTAATGAGGAGCAGCTTAGGCATTTTCTCCCTGACAAGAGTGCTATGTATAGACTGCCATATGCACACCTGAGTCGATTCAATCTGCTTCGCTCCGGTTGACCGAACCAACATTTTTTAAGGAGGTTGTCACTTCTGTGGCAGAATACCGTCCTCCCTGCTATTAAATTTTAGATTAGATAATTTTGCTCAAAAACCGAAGTTTCTGCATATTAACCGAAGTATCTTCCCCATAAGTAATCAAACTTGGTTTCAGCATACTGAAAATATACAACAACTTATCGGAATCAAGCCTGTCAAGCCATTCTTTCATAATAATTT
>JAIDNR010000164.1 GCA_029063695.1 Ruminococcus sp. | reverse complement strand
ATATGATACAATAAAATTTGACACAAACCTAAAGAAAAAATATGTTTTTGTTCATAATTTGTTTACTCGTTGAACCATATTCAATAAAACATTAAGTATTGCAAATCAGTTTAAAGTGTGATATAATAAATAATCATACCTATCAGGGAGCAAATAAAATGATTCTTTGTATTGACAAAGCTCTGTGCAGGGTTTAACGGAACAGTACTGTACAGAGCAGAAATCAATTAAAATGCTGTTCCAGTTTGCCTTGCACACTGACTTAAAAAATAATCTCAATAAGTTAGGAGTAAGGTACAATGAAAAAATTTTTTAACGCACTCTATGATATGCGTATATTTCTGATATTCTGGCTTAGTCAGTCTTTCTCGTCTCTCGGAAGTTCCATGACAGCTTATGCACTGGTAATATGGTCATATAATCAGAACGGGTCTGCACTGGGTACAGCACTTCTCATGGTCTGCTCATACGCACCGTATGTGCTTTGCAGTATCTTTGCAGGAGCATTGTCGGATATGTGGGATAAGAAGAAAACAATACTTGTCTGTGACAGTGCTGCGGCTTTTTCGACTGTAATCGTACTTATACTTTTCATGACCGGAAGTCTTGAAATATGGCATATCTATATTCTGAACGCAGTCAATGGACTTATGAACACAGTACAACAGCCTGCATCGGAAGTTGCTGTATCAAGGATTCTTCCAAAAGAATATTATCAGAAAGAGGGAAGTTTCCGTTATTTGTCAAGTTCCACAAATTCAATTTTCACACCAATTATAACAACTGCTGTAATAGGCATTTCAGGTATGAAAACTGTTATATTCTTTGACTTGTTTACTTTTTCAGCAGCTTTTTTGATACTTCTGATTTTCATAAAAATTCCGTCAGGTGACGTAAAAAACTGTGCAGATGAAAATTTCCGTGATTCTGTAAAAAGCGGAATTGAATGGCTGAAAAAGGAACGTGGAATTTTCAGTTTGATTATGTTCCTTTCATCAATCAATCTTGTTGCATCTATGTATGATGCCGTATTTCCTGCAATGATGCTTTCAAGAAACGGCGGCAGTGAAAAAGTCATGGGAATTGTGAATACAGTTATAGGCATTTCAACACTTATAGGAAGTATCATCGCTTCATTCAGTAAAACGCCGAAAAGCAGAGTAAAAGTGATATGCAACTGTCTCCTTTTCTCAATGAGTACAGAAAATTTCCTGCTTGCATTCGGAAAAAACGTATGGATATGGAGTATTGCGGGATTTCTCGGCTGGATTGCCATTCCGATTATGAACACAAATCTGAGTGCGGTTATGAGATTAAAAATTCCCGAAAATATGCAGGGCAGAATTTATTCTGTAAGAAATTCACTTCAATTCTTCACTATTCCTGTGGGATATTTTATAGGCGGATTTGCTGTAGACTATATCTTTGAGCCATTTATGTCATGGCAGAACAGTTTCTGGATTTCCGCATTGTTCGGCACGGGAAAAGGTTCGGGAGCAGCATTGTTCTTTTTTGTGATTGCATTTCTCGGAGTTGCCGTCTGCCTATATTTTAGATATAACAAATCAATATGGCAGCTTGAATCAAAGTCTGAAATTGTCAACTGAAAAACAAAAAAATCTTGTCTTTACGGAATCAGTAATAAACTCCTGCTCCGTAAAGACAATTTTTAATAATTATGTATTCTTGTCAACAGTGTGGAACTTCTTGAGATTACCGATTTTCTCGTTTCTTTCGTCAAGCACCTTTTCAACGTCCGACCACTCAAGACCCTGATTGACACAAAGCACCATGACATGATAAAGCAGGTCATTTATTTCGTTCATAAGCTCATCGTTATCGCCGTTCTTTGCGGCAATTACAGTCTCTGTAGCTTCTTCGCCGATTTTTTTACAGATTTTGTCCACACCCTTATCAAAAAGATAACAAGTGTACGAATTTTCAGCAGCAGTACCGTTTTCATACTGCTTTTTTCTCTCTTTAAGTACCTCAAAGATTTCCTCGTAAAGCGTCATAAATTATTCCTCCGTGTTATAAATTTCATTAAAGAAACAGCTGTAACTGCCCGTGTGACAAGCAACTCCCGTCTGTTCCACATTGACTAAAAGCGTATCATTATCGCAGTCGCCATATATTGATACGACTTTCTGGAGATGTCCGGAAGTCGCACCCTTATTCCAGTATTCCTGTCTTGACCTGCTCCAGAACCATGTATAGCCTGTTTCAAGAGTTTTTTTCAGACTTTCTTTGTTCATGTATGCAAGCATGAGTACAGTTTTTGTATTGACCTCATAGCATATCGCAGGAATTAACTCGCCTTTGACAAAAAATTTATCAAGGTCATTCAAATCAATTTTAATCATTTATTATCCTCCATTGGTACAAACTTAACATTATCATAAACATCAAACCACAAAATACGAACTGTCGTGCCAATATTATAACCAGCTTTCCCATTTGGAGAGATGCGTTCGGAATATATTGCATGATGTTTTGTTATACCATACAGAATAGCATTATACTTTACTGTTCCGCCGTCTCTATATTGCAACTTTATCGGAATAAGCATAATTATCAGAACTGCCAAAACAGCAATGATACCGATTTTCTTCTTTGTCATCGTACAATAATCCCCTTATTTCTACAATGTGCTTTTACTTCCTGAACTGTGAGTTCTTTGAAGTGGAAAAGTGATGCGGCAAGTGCGGCTGTTGCACCTGTTTTCTCGAATACTTCCGAAAAGTCATCGATTTTACCTGCTCCTCCGCTTGCAATTACAGGTATATTGCAGTTATCACATACAGATTTCAGCATATCAATATCAAAGCCCTCTTTTGTACCGTCAGCATCTATTGAGTTCAGACAGATTTCACCTGCTCCGAGTTTTTCAATCTGATGAACCCAGTCTATAAGGTCAATTCCCATATCAACACGTCCGCCATTAATGTACACCGTCCACTTGTGGTAGGCAATTTTTTTAGCGTCAATTCCCACGCATATACACTGACTGCCGAAAATGTCAGCACCGTCCTTGATAAGCTGCGGATTTTTCACTGCCTGAGAATTTACAGATACCTTGTCCGCACCTGCTCTTAAAGTTTCACGTATATCATCGACTGTCTTTATTCCACCGCCTACAGTAAGCGGTACGAATACTTTTTTAGCAGTCTCACGTACAACGTCGAGAAATACTCCCCTGCCCTCAAATGATGCAGTTATATCATAAAACACTATTTCATCCGCACCCTGCCTGTTGTACTCCTCTGCACACTCAACGGGGTCGCCTACGTCACGCACACCTTCAAAATTTACTCCCTTTACTACCTTTCCGTTGCGAACGTCAAGGCATGGGATTATCCTTTTTGCAAGCATTTTTATCCTCCTTTATATTTTTTAAGAACCTGTTCAGTATATTTTCATGTACGGATTTTCGAGTGCAGACAGATACTGAACAGGCTCTCAAAATCAATTAACCAAAGAATATATCTGCCATATCTTCCAGACCATACTCTGAAAGCAGATGTCTTATACCGTTTTCAACTTCGTCACGGCTAAAGCCATTGATTTCCAAATAATCATCATCTTTTTCATTAAGATATGAGTAAAAAATAAGTCCGGCTAAAAGACTGTCCATAGTTCTGTTTTCTATCAGTTCACACAGCTTTTTTTCAGCTTCATTGATATTACCGGTGTCCGCATTCTTTAACATATCATCTGCTGTTTCTCTCGTTTCTGTATCTTTTATCAAATTTATAGACAAATATCTGTTATCAATGTTGAATATCACTTTCATCAGTATTTCTATAATCTGATGTATTTGTCGCATAATATAATCCTGCTCAAACATTGTATCCCTCCTTTCTGCAAAAGATATTTGCAGAAAGGATTTAATTATTCATTCGCACTTTGTAATCTATAATCGTATTTCTTTTCTTGTCTGATTCCTGATAATTTTCATAAAAGCAAAATACATCACAAAAAGGAGTACAGAAAATCAGCCCTGAAACTTCAACAGTTATTAAGCGTAAACATAGAATAACAGGCAGAAATAACCATTTTAATAATGTAATTTTTCTGATTACCATATTTGCTCACCTGATACTTCTCATATAAAAAAGAATTATT
>JAIDNR010000163.1 GCA_029063695.1 Ruminococcus sp. | reverse complement strand
CATTATAATAAGTTGAAAAGTTTTTGTGTTTTTTAAATAGATTATCAAATGGAGGTTATCAGAAATGAAATTTAAAAAGCTTTTAGCAGCTATGATGTCAGGCATTCTGACGTTTAGTATGTTGCCGATGAGCGTATTGTCGGATAACGGTGAAAAAATCAGTACGATACAACAGTTATTCAAGAATATATCGCTCAATGCAGAACCTATGGAAGTTTCTGCCACAAGCAGTAATTTCCGCCGTCCAATTAACAATGAATCACCCGTATGGATTGTACATATTGATACATGGAATTATGCTGACCCTGAAAAAATTATAGAGCTTGTACCTGAAGACGTTCTTCCATATGTTATTTTCAACCTTTCGCTCTCTATTAACTGGAGTTCAACAGAACACAGGTGGCTTATGGTTCAGGACGGTATTGAATGTGCAAGGTCATGGATGAAAGCGTGTGCCGACAAGGGCGTATGGACTATGATTCAGCCTGCAAGCGGTGGACAGTGTCATTTTCCCGACTATCCTGCCGATTATGATTTGGACAACACGGTATTCGGCGAATTTTTCAGGGATTATCCGAATTTCCTCGGCTTTAACTATGCAGAACAATTTTGGGGATTTGCATCGGAGGACTTCCCAGTAACGTATCAGGAACGTTATAACACTTTCTCTGCTCTGCTGAAACTTTGTAACAAATATGGCGGTTATCTCGACATAAACTGGTGTGAAAATCAATGGGGTTCAGCTCTTAATCCTGTTGCCATGCTCAAAACAAACTCTAACTGGGAAAAGGCGTGCCGTCAGTACGGAAGCAATCTGATTCTTGAAGAAAAATATACGCAAGCAAGTTACATTGAAGATGTTGAAAGCGAAGTTTATGGTGCATATATCTCCGGCTACTGCGGAAACTTTGGTGTACGCTGGGACGATACGGGCTGGACGGATTATCCATGGAACGGCGGGGATTTTGATACACAGACCAAAGACCAGTATCGTCTGTCAACAAGCCTGCCGATATATTTTGAACGTATGGCAATGAACGGTATGACGGTTATCGACGGACCGGAACTTATCTGGGCGGATTGCGTCAAGGGGCTCTGGGACGGTACAGACAGTGAAGGATATAAGTATCGTCAGTGGGACTTTTACGACCAGTGCAAGAATGTAAATGTTGATATTATGCGGAAATTTATTGACGGAACAATCCGGATACCCGACAGAAAGGAAGTAATTGAACGCACTAAGGTTGTTGTTATTCAGGACGTAAATTCCGGAAACAATGATGACAAGTATTGTTCATATAAAACCTTGTTTGAGGGACTATATCGAATTGATAATGACGGCAACTATAAAGATAATCACAATCCTTACAAGAGTACAGGACGCTATCAGACGATACCGACAGTTTATGCTCTTGCGGACGACCTTGCAAAATCAATTCCTGTACAGATAAAACAGTCAACTATAGCTTCACGCTGGAACAATATTGCTTCAAAACAGGCAGAATTTAATAAGCTTTACCCTGATTCCTACTATGCAAACTGTTATGTGGCAAATAATGAAAATACATGGATTACTTATTATAACAGCAAGGTAAGTGAGGGCGATAAGGGTGCAGCGTTTGACCTGAAATACAATACCTGCAAATCTCTTGATATCAAGCATCAGCTTTACGGCTCTGCTGTTATCAATGAATATTCCGACCATATTGACGTTTACATGAACAACTATGACGAAGATGATACTGAAACACTGAAAACCGAGTCAATTACTATTACAGGTGCAGGCAATAAACCGACCTTTACCGCTAAGGACAGAGGTGCAAACCAAACTGCAAGCGTTATTACAGAAAGCTGGAACAATGGTACATACAAACTTACTGTAAAGCATAACGGACCTGTGGATATTTCTGTCAAGTGTTCAGGCAATGAAACAGGACGTCTGACATCTTATAAAAAAGCAACTCAGGTTGAACCCGATTTCCCTGATTTCTACACAGGTACTCGTCAGTATGAGGGTGAAAACTTTGATATGAAAAATGTTGAAGGCAATGTGACAAACGGCTGTAACAGCGGTCTTAAAAAGTATCAGGCTATGGGCTTTGTAAAATTCGGAACAAAAGATACTGCCGCAGTTAAAGATACTGTAAAAACATCAAAAGCAGGGACATTCAAATGGACACTCCGTTATTCCGCTACATCTGATGTAAACTGCGTTGACCTTTATGTAAACGGCTCTAAAGTAAAAACACTTTCACTTCCTGCGGGTTATGGCTATGACGACTGGAAAACTGTCAGCGAAAATATTGAGTTCAAAGCCGGAGAAAATAAAATTGAACTTAAGGCAAATGCAACACTTCCCTGCTCACTCTATATTGATAACTTTAAAGTAGAGGGCGATTTTGGCGATTCAGTAATTGCAGTTGAACCGCTGAACGGCAATTTTATAAAAAATCTCATTGTCAATGATACGGAAAACGCTTCCGACTGGTCAATTAACAACAAGTTTGAAAAAGGAACTTTTATATTCGGTGACCGTGACATTACAGCAACAGACGTTCCGGCGTATCTTATAGGTGCTGAAGCTGTCAGAACAGCCTGCGATTCCAAAATGTTTACCAAAGATTTGGGTACATTTACAGCAGGGGCTGATACTACAATTTATGTAGCGGTTGATATCCGTGTTGTACCGATTCTTCCCGAATGGCTTGCAAGCTGGACAGAGACAGACGATGTAATTACTGCTTCAAGTGACCTGACTTTTGTAATCTACAAAAAGAATTTCAAATCAGGTGAAAAGGTTACGCTTGGCATGAACGGCGGCAACGGCAACAACACCAACTATCTCGTATTTGCAACGGAGAAGAATATTACAATCAAAGGCGATGTAAATATGGACGGAAAATTTGATATTGAAGACCTTGTTCTTCTTCAGAAATGGCTCTTAGCTGTACCCGATACCAGACTTGCCAACTGGAAAGCAGCTGATTTATGCGAAGACGGTAAACTTGATGTATTTGATATGGTTGAAATGAGAAGGCTTCTCATTACAAAATAAATGACTCTCTGTCTGCACTAAAAGAGAGTACAGGGATTTTATTTCTTCCGATATAACGGGACAATCAGAAATCTCCGCAGGAATAATCCTGTGGAGATTTTTTGTTTATTGTGTTGTGCATATCCATATTCACGGTAAAGGCATGAACCTTATGCAATAGATAAGGCTTTTGGAGAGTGCGATATTACATTACCGTATACTGTTGAAGAGGGTAAAATATTTTTTCTCGGTGACTATAGAGGCACATCTATTGACAGTTGTTTTATTGCTATTGGGTGTATTGAGGAAAAACAGGTTGTTGGCAGAGTCCTGGTAAAACAAACATCACATTAGAGTGTTGGACTTTTTGGGAAGATTAGAGCGTATTCACATAAATCTTGACAAAATAAGAAAAAAATAGTAAAATAAAGATATGAAACTTACAGAAAAACAATTTGAAAAAATAGAGCATCTGATGCCCAAAACAAGAAAAAACAACAGTATCAAATTATCAGTTTTTGTGTGCAATGCTGTACATCATAGAAAATGGCTACAAATGGAGGACATTGCCGGAAAAGTACGGAAAATGGCACACAATATATATGAGATTCAGCAGATGGTCACAGAATGGAACGATACAGAGAATATTTGAAACACTGCAGGAAATGAATATCATAGACAATAGAACAGATGTCTTATGTCTTGACAGTACAAGCATAAAAGTACATTCTGATGCGTCGGGTGCAAGAAAAACGAACGGTGAACAAAGCATCGAATGTTCAAAAGGGGGGCTGACAACGAAGATACATCTTGTCTGCACTTCTGCAAAATTCTCTTTTGTTTTTTTGCTTTCAGCAGTAAACCGTCATGATGCACCACAAGGAAG
Source organism: Ruminococcus sp. (assembly GCA_029063695.1). Taxonomy (GTDB): domain Bacteria; phylum Bacillota; class Clostridia; order Oscillospirales; family Ruminococcaceae; genus Ruminococcus. The sequence continues at coordinate 201 of JAIDNR010000163.1, read as the reverse complement.
AAAACTGATTGAAACAATATATTCAGAAGATAAACATAATCTTCTCATGGACGAAGCCTATGAAGATGATAAAACCTAATATATGAGTGGGTAAGCTAAGATGGAGACAATAGAGCGTAAAAATATTATAGCAATCCACAAAATTATCTAAACAATACCAACAGAACAAAACCAGCCATAACAATCGGAACTGGTAACACA
>JAIDNR010000162.1 GCA_029063695.1 Ruminococcus sp. | reverse complement strand
TTCCCGACACTCTCCTTTTTTTTATTTTATTTTACTTTGATTGTTTGCTTTGTGTCAAGTTTTATTGTAACATATCATTATAGAGCGAATCGGCGACAGAGAACACGCTGCTGTTTACAATAACATGATTGCAAAGCGTGAAGAAGAAATATCTGCTCTTGAAAAAAAGATAGCGGAACTTAGAGAATATGACAAGGTCTGCAAGCATCGAAAAGAACACCTCAAAAATACAACTCAGATACTTGATGAAATTCTATCAGAGGGCAAAATTTCAGATGTGAATCTCAGGATGCTTGTTAATAAAATTTTGATTCATCAGAATGAGGATAAGAGCCTTGATATCAAATTTGATATGAATGGCGAGTTCAATGGAACGGTCAGCATGTTTATTGAGCCAACGGAAGAATCAGAGATTGCATAGAATTACAACGAAATCCGCAGGATTGCCTGCGGATTTTTTCGTTACATATATGAATATATTAACCGGCAGACGCACTAGCTATGGCAGTACACTTTAACATAAAATAAATTAAATATTCTTAGGTCTAATGCCTTTGCCTACCTATTTTATCAGAGCAAAAAAGTCAGGTAAAATTGAGCTTTTCGTGCCTAATATCGCAGTATAAATAATTTGGCAGTTACAAAATGATGTAACCGCCAATTAATTATCATTTATCTAATAAATTTAGAATAATTTTTTCCAAATCATCAATTCCCATAAAAGTGTCGCTGTTTGCATTCATGACTCTAAGCAAATATCCCAGTTCCTGCGGAGATAACAAGTCAAAAATATTCCCTTGCGCTTCAATGCTTTCTTTTGCTCTCTCATCCAGTCTTTTGATGATTGAAATTAATAGTTCATCAGTTAACACTTCATTCCCCTCAGACGTTCTGTCAGAGGTTCTTTGGAAAAGCTGTGCATACAAACTGCTGATATTATCAAAGGAACGATTATCAATACAGCAGCATAAGCCGCTGTAAATAATGTCGGGAATTTGAATGCCATATAAAATGCACCATTATTATAAAGAACCGTGCTAAGTACGTATCCGAAGAGCGTTCCCACAGTCAGTGTCAAAGCTAAGGTCACACCTACCAGCAGTATACTCTCGCCGAAGATCATTTTACGTATCTGTCTCTTGCTCATACCTATGGATTCAAGCATTGCAAGCTCCTGCTTTCTGGTGACAATGTTTGTAATCAGCATATTTATCATACTTAGAATGCTGAACATCATAATGAAAATTGCAAGTCCACTTATCGCACCGAAAAGCTGATTAGCATATTCATTGTACCGCTGTTTTCTCTCCTGTAAGGTTTCCATATAAAGCTTAGAACGTTCAGCTGTAAGAGGTTCAAGCTGTTCTCCGACTTCCGTTTCCTTTTCGGAATCTACGGAAATCAACAGCTTGCTGTTCAGGCTGTCATATGAGATCCAGCTGTCTATAGCATTTTCAGGAAGTACAAACCAGCCCTCAAGCTCATTTTTCAAATTGAATTTATCTCCGAGAATACCAAGGACTTCAACCTGCTTTTCAGCCATTTTCTCACCGTCATAATAGTGAAGTATCAGATTATCTCCGACTGAAAATTTCCAGCCATAAATCTCATCAGCTATATCGTTGCCTGCCACAAGTATATAATTTCCACTTGTAAGCTTGTCGTAATCTGCATTGCCCTCGTCAAGATATTCACCTATCGTTTTTGTCTGTTCGCAGGAAAGCAACATAATTGTATCGTCGTTTCCGTATTCTTCCTTTTGCGGGAAATCAAACTTAACACCGAAATTTTTTACCTCATTAACAGTTTCAATGCCATCAATTACTTTAATTTGTTGTAAGAAATCTTCATTAATAGGATTTTTGCTTTGAATACCACTCATACCATTTTCATCAAGTTCTATTGCACTAGGAGAAATCCCGATAACAAACTCTGCATCTTTGAAATCGCCTTGACGTGCAAAGCCATTCCTATCAAAAGATGACATATAGGTTGCCGCCGCAATAAAAAGAATACCACCCAATCCCAAAGACATAAGTGTTGATACCGCTTTTTTACGGTTCTTGGAAAAATTCATTATACCCATTCCAAGGGGAGTAAGATCACGGCATTCGCACTTTCCTGACATTGGTTTCATATCGTCCTGTTGTGTGTAGCGCAGAGCCTCTATAGGAGAAACCGACGCAGCTATCTTGGCAGGTTTATGCACGGAGATCATTGTAATTATATAAATCAAAGTACACACCAAAGCAAATATCCACAGAGTATTAAGCCATCTCCAGCCATCGGGATTTATTATGTACCCCGTAATTCCACCGACTAAAAGTCCTATGGGTACAGAACGGATAAATAGCTTTCTGCCCTCACGAGACACAAATTTTTTCATCTGATTTTCAGTCATTCCTATTGTACGGAGCTGTCCAAACTGGTGAATCCTACCGATAACCGATATGTAGAAAACACCATAAATTACCAGTATGCAGGCAAGCAGAATAACGCATCCCACAATAATCTCGAGCATAAGCATTTGAGAATCGGGCGTAAGCGTATCAAGAAATGCCTTGGTCGGATTGATATATTTATGCTCAATCCCTGCTCTCTCTCCAACTTGATAGATCATTTCCTTACAGTCGTCTTTGCTCATCTGTTCTGCACCGTAAAATTTTGCATACAACTCATAAGGACTATTCTTTAACTGACTGCCGGTTTCTGCATATTCCTGTGAAAAGAAAACCGCATACTGTTTTGCATTATCGCTGCTCTTTAGTATTCCTGAGACAATTAAATGCTCTGTTGTTCCGTCACAAAACGTCATATCAAATTTGCTTCCAACAACAGGATCTATGTTGAGTTTTTTCATCATTCCTTCAGCAACGGCAACCTCGTTCATTTGCTCAGGAAGTCTGCCGAATTCAAGTTTTCCAATTTTTATCTTATCCGAAAGTTCGCTGACATAATAAGGCATTACATCAAAATCCTCCTGCGGAGATAGTGTACCCGTTTTAACAGTCACACTGTATGCAATCTCATCTATAGACTTAAGTTCAACAAGCTGTTCTTTTGTCAGATTATAAAAGCCCGCTTGCTGAATGTGAGAAAGCTGTTCCTTGTTTGCTGCGTTGTCCGCCGCTCCGAAAAGAAGAATTACCGATAGAAGAGCCGTTGCAAGAACAATAGTGATCACTACGAAAATATTGCGTAACTTTCCCGATTTCAGGCTCTGCTTTGCCATAAGAGAAATGGTTTGCTTTTGGATTTTATTCACTTTGCCGCACCTCTTTCCTCACGGATCTTTCCGTCTTCAATACGTATTTGTCTATCTGCTTTTCCTGCGATTTCGGGATTGTGAGTAATCATAACAATAGTCTGTTTAAAAGTCGCGCTTGTCATTTTAAGCAGATCTATAACCTTGTCTGTTGTTTTGCTGTCCAGATTTCCCGTAGGTTCGTCAGCAAGAATAATTGCAGGCTTGGAGATCAGCGCACGGGCAATAGCCACTCTCTGCTGCTGACCACCCGACATATGGCTTGGATATTTTTTAAGTTTACCGTCCAGATCAAGGAAATGAGCTATTTTATTTAACAGCTCCTTATCTTCCTTTTTTCCGTCAAGACGAACGGGCAGTACAATATTTTCGTATGCGGTCAGATATGGAATAAGGTTATAGTTCTGAAAAATGAAACCTATTCTCTTTCTGCGAAATACGGTGAGCTGTTCCTCCGTCATATTTTCAAGGTGATTTTCCTCGATAGTTACATTGCCCGAAGTTGGAACATCAAGCCCTCCCAGCATATTCAGAAGAGTGGATTTTCCGCTTCCCGAAGTACCAATAATGGCGATAAACTCGCCGTTTTCTATTGATAGGCTTACATCGTCCAGTGCTTTTACAAGGCTCTCGTCCTTTCCGTAATATTTTTTCAGATTAGCTGCATTCAATATACTCATTGTAATTCCTCCTATGGTTTTCTTTGATGCTTTTATCTTATCATACCATGGAGATTTTTACAACAGATAACGCAAAATCTAATACTAAGATTGCAAAATCTAACAATCAAAACCACCCGTTGAACGGGTGGTTTGCGATAGCCCTATAAGGGCTTGATACTGACACTGCCCCTTAAGTG
>JAIDNR010000161.1 GCA_029063695.1 Ruminococcus sp. | reverse complement strand
ATTTTTTAATCTCCTATATATTATTAATTTAATTATACAAAAAATATTTTCTGAAAGCTACTGGCAAAATATACAATTTTTTATATATATTATTGTAATGCAGAAATTCAGTAAAAAATAGTGACAAACGGAAATTTTTGTGGTATAATATAATTACTATACATTTTTGCAAAGGACGTGTTTATTATGTCTGTAAATTACGATGTTATCATAGCAGGCTGTGGTGCGGCAGGACTTTATGCCGCAATCAACCTGCCCGAAAATCTGAAAATACTTATTCTCTGTAAGCGTGAACTGTCATTGTGCAATTCAATGCTTGCTCAGGGCGGAATTGCCGGAGTTTATAATTCTCCGTCCGACAATATTCAGTATCATCAGAATGATACGCTTATTGCAGGAAGTTTCAAGAATAATATTGATGCCGTTCATACTCTTGTAAGCGAGGCAGCTCAGGATTTAGAGCATATTATTAATCTCGGCGTTGAATTTGACAGGAATCCCGACGGCTCATATCACAGAACGCTTGAAGGCGGTCACAGTCATCACAGAATTTTTCACCGTGCCGATTCGACGGGTAAGGAAATTACCACAACTCTCCTTGAAAACGTGAAAAAGCTTTCAAATGTTACTATAATGGAAAATACCATTATGTGTGCAGCAAAAAAGACTTCTTCGGGATATTCGGCATTTCTGAAAGATTCCGAAAATAATTATACAACGGCAAACTGTCATTTTATGATTCTTGCAACAGGCGGTATAGGACGTGTTTATCAGTTCACGACAAATTCTGCCATTGCTACAGGCGACGGAATTACTTTTGCCTATGAAATGGGTGCAAAGATTAAAAATCTCAGCTATGTTCAGTTTCACCCGACTGCATTCAATAACCGTGCAACCCGTGAATGTTTCCTGATTTCGGAAGCTGTACGTGGTGAGGGTGCATATCTGCTCAACTGCCATAAGGAACGCTTTATGCATAACTATGACAAGCGTCTTGAACTTGCTCCACGTGATGTTGTTTCCCATGCCATTGTACTTGAATCACGCAAACAAAATTCAACCGATTTTTACCTCGATATAAGCTATAAGGATAGTGAATTTCTGAAAAACCGTTTTCCGATGATTTACAAAAATCTCATGGAACAGGGATATGACCTCACAAAAGAACCTGTCCCGATTTTCCCTTGCCAGCACTATCTTATGGGTGGTATTGATGTAAATCAAAATTCCGAAACTACTCTCCCGAACCTCTATGCCTGCGGTGAATGCTCTCATACAGGCGTTCACGGAAGCAACCGTCTTGCAAGTAATTCACTTCTGGAAGCTCTTGTATTCTCACGCCGTGCCGCTGAAAATATCACTTCAAAGCTTGATTCCATACCGTCCTATTTTGAGGAAGCCGAATTTGATGCACATATCGGCTCTGAACATATTCCGTCCGGAATCCGTACAGAGACAAGAAAAATCATGCAGAACAGCTATTTTGTTATTCCGGACAAAAATGCGGCGGCTGAGGGTGTGAAACGTGTTGAGGAAATACGCAATGATTTGTTAAGCGGAAAATATTTTGTAGATGCGGACTATGTTCTTGCAAAGTCGATTGTAACGGTTGCTTATATAATTCTTAATGAAGTTATACAATAATGTAAAGGAGAAAAAATATGGATTTCGATTTGACTAAAGCAATGGGTTTGGATAAGCTCGGACTTTACTACAGTATCAAAGCGGACGGTATAGAGGGCGAGTGCTTCGATTACAGCGTGTACCTTGACGGCGATGTTACAGAGGAAAAATGTCAGGAAATATGCAAGGCTATAGAAGATTTCCAGAAGCCTTACGAGGAAAAGGAAATATACACAGGCTATCTTGATATTTCCAAAGAAAGCGACAAGATAAATATTTATCTCGATTTGGGAAATGTTAAGCCACAGTATGAGAATGTTTCAATCAATGGTATTCTGCTTGCCCTCAACAACGTATCAGGCATAAAGTCTGTCGTTGTCAATGAGGGTCTTGATGATTTTGATTTTTAATAAAAGGTGATTTTTATGAAACTTTTACAGTGCTATATTGATAATATTATAACAACGGCTCTCATGGAAGATATAAACTATATCGATGCCGCCGCTGATAATCTGATACCGCCTGAGCATAAAAGTTCAGCATACTACGTCGCAAAGGATACGGGTATTGTCTGCGGTATCGAAATCGCAAAGAGAGTATTCGAACTTGCAGGCGATGACGATGTTGATTTTAGAATACTCATGCAGGACGGTACTAAAGTCAACAAGGGCGATATTATCGCCGAAATGGACGGCAGTACGCTTACACTTTTAAAAGGTGAAAGAACCGCATTAAATATCCTACAGCATATGTCGGGAATCGCAACGGCTACAAATAAATGTGTTGAACTTGTTTCGGGTACGAATGCTTCTGTTACCGATACAAGAAAAACACTTCCAGGACTGCGTGCATTGCAGAAATATGCTGTCACAGTCGGCGGCGGAAAAAATCACAGATATAATCTGTCCGATGCTGCAATGCTCAAAGATAATCATATTGACGCTTACGGCGGAATTACTGCGGCTGTTGCTGAACTCCGCAGGAAAATCGGTCATACTGTCAAGATTGAAGTTGAAGTCCGTACTCTTGATGAACTCAGAGAGGCTCTTGAAAATAAAGTCGAGATTATTATGCTTGACAATATGAGCTGTGAAGAGATGAAACAGGCTGTTGAAATTACAGACGGTGCGGCACTTCTTGAAGCGTCGGGCAATGTTACCGCTGAGAATATACGTTCCGTGGCAGAAACAGGTGTTAATATTATTTCTCTCGGTGCATTGACCCACTCGGTCAAATGTTTTGATATTTCCATGAAAATCAGTAAGAAGTGAGAAATCAGCTCCCCTGAAAATTTTTCAAGGGAGCTTTTGTTATCAGATAAAATAAAGCCCGCCCGGAATTGACCGGACAGGCTTTTTGGTGTGTTAAACTGAATTTTTTAAGTTCAGTGTGAAGATTTCTTTACTGTTTAGAACTCAAACGGAAGAGCCTTGTATTCACCGATTATATATCTCATCATTGCTTTTGCGTCAGCTTCAGTAATTCTGCCGTCTTTAAAGCAGTCAGCAGCTTCGAGCTGTGCATCATTGAAGTAAGCTGGATTGCCATCCTGTTTGTTACGGATATATTCTACAAGTGTGATATAGTCGAAAGTGTCGATTACAGCGTCGCCGTTGACGTCTCCTTCGTCAGCAGGTTCAATTACCTTGTTTGTAGGGAGATACTGTCCCTCGTATTCGTAGTCGTCGCCTCTGAAGTCTCTTGTGAAAATCTGCGTCCAGTACCAGCGGCAGCCGTTTACGCCGTCGGGATTGAAAACAAGACCAACACCTATATGTGTATAATCTTCGCTTACGATTGCTGCCCAGTGTTTTTCTGAATTTTTCCACTGGTCTATCGCACCAGCAGCCGTATCAGAACCTGCTGCAAGGTTTTCAGCTATGTTAGCATAGTCTACAATGTTATAATCGATTACTGAAGATGCACTCCGTCCGTCCGGACGTGTATGTGACCAGTATTCAGAAGCTTCCTGAGCTCTTATTGCGGCACAGTCATTGAGATAAGGAACCATATAAAGCGGTCTGAGTCCGAGTGCTTCTCTTTCCTGATTGACAAGGATTCCGATTTCGTTAATCATTTCTCTGATCTGAGCCTCAGAAATATCTTCGCCCGATGCGGTTGAAACTGTGAAAACCGCTGCTGTGCAAGCCATTACCATTGCTGTAAGTACACTGACTATTCTTGAATAAAATCTTTTTGCTGTTGTTAACATAATACACACCTCTACTTCATAATTCATGAAATCAATTTAATATTTTCTGTAATTGATTTCGTTGTTTGTTCTTTCTATGATTCTATTTTATCATGGATTTCCTGTTTTTAATACCCCAAAATAAAGCTTTTTTACCGTAAAATTACGTTATCTGTGTTTTCGGCTGTTATCAGATAAAATAAAACCCGTCCGGAACTGACCGGACAGGCTTTTTGGTGTGTTAAACTGAATTTTTTAAGTTCAGTGTGAAGATTTCTTTACTGTTTAGAACTC
>JAIDNR010000160.1 GCA_029063695.1 Ruminococcus sp. | reverse complement strand
GTTCATAGTAAGTCCATTGAGTGCTTTAAAGTGGCGATAATGCTTGCACAGGTTTCTTGTCTGTAAAACATAGTCCATTTTTTGTGACTCCTTTCGTTTGATATAGTGATTATATCAGACAAAGGTTGAGAAAGCGGTCAAGAAAAAGTTGAGATTTTGTTGAGATTTTTTATTTCATGCGGAAACCGATTCCCCATATTGTTTCGATATAGTCTTTTCCGCCGATTTCCGAAAGCTTGTTTCTCAGGTGACTTATATGAGTTTTCAGTGAACTTTCGGTACAGTCGGGAGTATCTTCGCATATACGCTCCAGCAGTGCGGATTTTGATATGATATTAGCCTGATTCAGTATCAGGATTTTAAGAATGGCATATTCAGTCCGTGTAAGTCTGATTTCAGTATCTTTTATCCTTACTTCATGACTTTGTGTGTTCAAAGTTATATCGTCAAAAGCTATTATGGATTTTTTACCGCAGTTTTCAAAAGTTCTTAAATGTACAGCTATTCTTGCAAGAAGTTCTTTTGTATTGAAAGGCTTTGTAACATAATCCACCGCACCGCTCAGCAGAAGATTGACTTTATTTTCAATATCCGTCTTTGCACTTATTATAATAACAGGAATATCCCTGATATGTTCAAGAACCTTTTCACCATCAAGTCCCGGAAGCATTAAATCAAGAAGTATAATGTCCGGAAAAGTGTGGGACAGAGCAAACAGAGCCTCAGTTCCCGAATAAGCACGACTGACTCTGTAACCTGCCCGACTGAGAGTTTCTTCCAGTGCATTTCCAATATGCACGTCATCATCTATAATTAAAATATTTTTCATGATATATCAGACTTCCGGTCAATAATATCCTGAACAGTAATACTGTCAAGATAATCCGAAACAGCCTTATAAAGACCTTCCCACACAAACAGGGTTGAACATTCAGAAGCTCTGGTACAGGTATTGGGTTCAAATTCAAGACAGGCAACAGGTGCAAGAGTTCCCTCGGTAGCTCTTAAAATGTCACCTATTGTGAGTTCATCTGCTCGTCTTGCAAGCATATATCCGCCTTTATTGCCACGATTTGTACGCAGAATACCACTGCTGTTGAGCATGGGGACAATCTGTTCAAGATATTTCTTTGATATGTTCTGACTTTCTGCAATATCCTTGAGTGAAACAAATGATTCTTCACTGTGCATTGCAAGCTCTACAATCATTCTGAGGGCATATCTGCCTTTTGTGGAAATTTTCATATTTTTTCTCCTTTATTTATTATAATATAACCTAATTATAACATATAATTACTGGGTTTTCAATAGTTTTATAAAAAATCAAGGACTGATATGCCGTGAAATGAACATATCGTCCTTGAAAAATATATTAATCAAATATCTTTAATCCACCCTGTAATGCCGTGTGGAAGATGTTCACAGTATGGTTTTCCGTCATTGAACATAAGATTTGCCTGAATCTGCGTAATCATGCAGTGCTGTCCCATCTCTATACCGAAAAACAGAGAGGCAACGCCATAATCTCCGTTTCTTGTCCATTCGGGTATGTAACAGATACCATTCTGCATTTCAGCAATATATCTGTAACTGTCAAGATATTTTTCATCATAGCAGTTAAATTCATCATGCTTTCCACAGGCATATATTATTTTAATGCCATACTTTTCAAGCATTTTCAGCTGACTTACATCAGGCATAAACCCCGACGAAACAGGAATACAGCCATTGAAGAGTTCGGGATAAGCGAGTACTGCTTTCCATGTCATAGCTCCGCCCGACGAACCGCCTGTTATAATTACTTTTGAAACAGCGTATTTCTGCATTGTTTCTTCAATAATAGCTTTAAGATGAGGAAGATATTTGTCATTCCAACTGTCGCAGAGCATACCGTTTTCATCTTTCTTTTCATTTGCAAGCGGAACAAGAATAAATGCACCTTTTCCAATTTCACTTTGATACTTTTCCGTTGCAAACATTTCACCACCGCTGTGTGAAATACATTTTCTTCCGTCGAATGAATTTGTTGCACCATGAATAAATACAATAAGCGGGAGTTTTTCACTGCTGTCAATATTATTGCAATGTTTTGTGGGATTAAACAGATAATATGTGATATTTCCCGTATCATTTGTCGGATAGCTATATTCGTCAAATTCATCAATCATCGTTCCGCCGATATATGACGGCATATAGCTGATAAAGTCATCTTTACCCAGAAACTTTTCCCAAGGCGGTGAAACATGGTCAATTTTCGTATTTTCGCTGAATTCTGTTACTTTCACAGCTTTAATCCTCCTGTATGTTTGCAGCTAAAAAAGTTTTCGCATATTCTGCCCTCATAATGCACATATCAAATACGTCTATTTTATTATCCTTGCACAAATCGCCTGCCTTCCAGTCAATAATACTTCCGTTATCAAGTAAGAAATTCTGCATCATAACAAGGTCGGCAAGACTGAACTCACTATCGGAATTTACATCGCCCTTTATTACTTTCGGGTTTTCCTCAGCAGGCTTTACAGCGACAAGAAGTTTATTAAGTTCAGGGTCTGTCATTTTGCAGGTTTTTCTGTCATAGTGCAGGTCTGTAACGTCCCAGAGGACAGGACACATATTTCTGTCGTAAGCTTCTTGGCAGACAGAGGACAGGAATTTTCTTATGGATTCTTCTTCCTTGTTCTTTTTCGGACAGCCGTATTCGCCGATAATAACAGGGATTCCGTTGTCAACAAAAGTTGTTTTCATGAGATTCATATTGCGTTCAAGTTCGGCAATTTCCGCATCTGTTCCCCATGTTGAACTTGCCTTTCCCCAGTCTGCATCTTCTTCAAGAATTGCAAAGCACGACGGGGTATAATAATGAACCGAAACAGCCATTCTGTTTGCAGGGTCGGACGGCATTTTAAAGAGAGGGTCGCAGGTAAGTTCAATACTGGTATTATAGCCCGAAATAAGAAGGTGACGTGCGGGATTGTTTCCGCCAGATGAACGTACAATGTCAACAAACGTTTGATTTACTTCATTTACAAGAGCATAAGATTCGTCCTTGCCCTCAGTTCCGCCCCAGATATTCCAGAGCGATGACCAGCCGAGTTCTTCATTCTGTGATTCAAAAATCAGATAATCGTCATAGTCTTTAAATTCTTCACAGAGCTGAGTCCATATATCGGAATATTTTTTCATTACATTTTCTTTATCTTCAGGAAGTTTTTCAAGCCAGCCGCTGTCCCAGTGCAGATTCATGATAACATACATATCACACTCCAATGCCCAGTCAACAGCTTCACGGACTGTTTCCAGATAAAGCGGACTAATCTGATTATTTTCGACCATCATATTAGACCATGCAACAGGTATTCTCAGCGTATCAAAGCCTGAATCGGCATATCCTTGAATCATTTCCTTTGTGATAACAGGACTTCCCCATGCAGTTTCGTATGATTCGGGAGTTCCGTCGCCCCACTGTGCAATCCAGTCGCCGCATGATTCATATGTATTGCCGAGATTTATGCCTATTCCCATATCGTGGACAAGCTCCATCGTCGTTATGTCACGCATTGTGGATTCTTCTGCGTATACTGGAATGGCAGGCATACAAGCTGTTATTAACGAAACAGCGGCAATAGATGATATGAATTGTTTTATTTTCACAGTTAAATCCTCCTTAGTTAAAATTTTATATACTTATTATACCATATATTAAATTATTTTGCAAGTAATTTTATAGATTTATTTTTATTACTAAAGCAAAAAGCAGTCCGTTTATTGAACTGCTTTAAGCCTGTGATATTGATTTTTTGATGAATATAGTTATTCACTGAGAAGTGCGTTATACTGTTCCATAGTAATCGGGAACTCAGACTGCTTAATCTTTTTAGCTTCTAAAAGCTGGAGAGCAACAGCGTCTGCACCTGTTACGCCGTCGCCGTTATTGACAATATCAGCGTTTATTTTACCCCGTTCTGAAAGAGCATATTCGTCAGGATTGCCCATATGCTGGATAATAGCTGTTGCATCTGCAATATCAACAGAACCGTCCTCATTTGCATCACCAATAAGTGATGAAGTATCATCCGGATTTGTTGTCGGGGCTGTTGAAGGCTGAGTATTGTCATATTCATAAACAAGAGTTACCTTAGTATAGTCAATAACAACATCGCTTCCGCCGTCGCCCTGCTTTTCGGAGAATGCCCACCAGCCTGTCTGAAGTTCTGCAACATCTTCTGTTGCACTTCCTTTGACATTGACATTTGTTCCGTCATCACCCGGCGTGATAAATTCATCATCAAAAGGAATAACAATCTCACTTACGCCATTTGAATAGCTGTAATTCTTGCAAGCCCATGCAGCAGTGCTGCCGTCTGTCAGACTGATATTATTAAAACAAAGTCCGCCGCCGCCGCTGTAGTAAGATGAACCTTCTTTTGAGTAGCTGTTTACAGTAAGTACGATTTCCTTGAGATGTTCTTTGTCGCCTAATGGTATAAGCTTGGAACTATCGGTTGAACCTTTTTTAAGTTCATCAAAGCTGTATTCAGTCTGCTTTGTAGTAATATCGGGTGCTTCATAAATTGTTTTATCTGTTTTTTCGCTGGAAATTACAATCTGTGCAACAGAAAGGGGCGGAAGTTCAACTTCAATATTGTTGCCTGTAACATCATTCTGAACATCAATGATTCTGATTTCACTGCTGTCCTGTGTGATTGCATAAACAACAGCACTCTGATAATCAGAAGCAGAACCTGAAATATCAATTACAGCCTTTTCAGTATTTGTTTTATCCTTGTTTGAAAGAACAACTGTTACTTCTGAATCATCTGTTCCGTCAATAGCGGCAAATGATGCAGCTTTTGATAAATCATCTGTCTTTGATTCAACAAGGGTATTGCCGAATGATGCACCCTTACCATCATAGTTTGTGTAGAGATTTATAGCTGATTCAACATAAGGACAGTCTGGCAGTGTTCCCCAGTATGTTGCAAGATAAACGTCATTCATTGCAAACGCACCGAGTGCCTCAGTTTCGGCAATTGCAGCGACAACTGATTTTCCCGTTACTTTTTCATTTGCAATATCAGCAAGATTGTATTCTGTTACAGCAAGTTTTGTTTCGGGATAGTATTTTTCAATTGATTCCTGCAATCTTGTAAGGAAAGGAAAATATTGTCCGTTCCAAGGCTGAAGCCAGCTGTTTTCCACATAATCCGGGTCATAGAGACTTCTTGCAGCCTGTAATTTTGCATCGTCTGTAGCACAGTCCTGAGCATAATAATGAACGTCGAAAACGTCAAGGATACGGTTACCTGTTTCCTTTTCAGCCTGTGCCATTCTGTCAAGATAGTAGTCAACATACCAGTTATAATTGCCTTTGACTGCCTGCCAGTCGGAATCAACGAAAGTACCGTTTTCGCCTGCATTGATACAAGGAAGCATTCCCCAGAGAACACCGCCGAAAATCTCTGCATTCGGGTCAATTTCTTTTACTACGGTTGCAAGCTCGATTGATTTGTCTATAAGTTCATTACAGCCTGCTTCTTCGGAATGGAGAAGAGGATGAGTATCATTCCAGAGGAAAGGCTCATTGTCAAGACTGTAGCCCTGCATACCTGTAGATGTTGTGGAATCACCGAGAGTCTTTACAAGATAGTTTACATATTCGTCCATGTATACCTTGCCGTCTTTAAGATCGGGAGTGAGAGAAAGTTCGCCGTCTTTTCTGAATACAACCTCATTCCATCTTGCAGACGGGGCTTTTTCGCTTTCGGTTACTGTGCCGTTCTTATCAGCGGCAACATATCCTGCCATTTGCAGTGTCGTGAACTTATACGGAACATTGTATTCGGCACATTCTTCCGAGAGTTTTCTTGCGGCATATCCTGCACCATTAGTATCATCACCGATATTCGTATCGGAACTGTTTACCCAGTCCTCACCCGCATTTGACCAGTTTGTTTCCCAGTTATAGCCTGTGTATCTGTTTCCTCCCTGACGTACTGCATTAACAGTTACGTTTTTATAGTTGTTGATATTTCCGTACTGGTTCATACCATAGATATACGGGCTTATCGTCTTTGTTTCACCTGAAAGATTTACGGTTACATTCATATCATATGAATTTTCTGCCGCAACCGATGCGAACGGAGCAGGTACTGCCGTAACGGTAATCACCATAGCTGCTAAAAGTGACTTGATTTTCTTCATGTTAATCTTCCTCCTGAGAATTATTTTCTTCGTGCCAGAGACTCACTTCCGGTACGGGTTTATTATTGCTTGTGTTCGGCATACGGAAAGAACCATACTGCCAGCTGTCGATATTGCAGTCAAAATATCGGATAAATCTTGAAAGCGACTGTGCAAGAATCAGCATAAAAGTCAGAGCTGTACTGTTATTGTAGCCGTATACAATAGAGGACTGTTCGGAATCGTCAACGGCAACACGCCACATAATTCCGAGACGGTCAAATCTGTCAACTATATGTTTCAGCTTTTTCAGCGGAATATCCGTATTCTTTGAAAGATATTCAACAGACTGCAATCTGTTTCTTCTTCCGCTTCCAAGATAATAAATCAGCTTTATTGCATCGGAATCGGCAAGAGTTTCAAAAATTGTAACCATAAGCTCAGTATCTTTTACATACGGGTAAATACCGCTTTCGGGAATCTTTATAAAGCAGAAGTATTTTAAATCTTCATTCAGTCTTGCGAGTGACATTTCATAATCGGTTTTTATTTCGCCATATGTTTCAAGCTCAAGATTTTCGGGGTAGTGCATTTTGGATTTTTTGTATTCCGTAAAAGCACCCATAGCGGCATACATGATACGCATAATCAAATCGGCACGTTCACTTTCGGGAGTCTGCCTGATTATTTTATTTATAATACGCTCAATGTCAATTTCGCTGCAAATCTCGTTCACATCGAACAGTGAATCGATTGAAACACCTAAAACTCCTGAGACAGAAGGCAGAAGTTCACTGTCGGGATAACTTCCTTTCTCCCATTTTGATACTGCCTGCGGAGTAACATTGAGTTTCTGTGCAAGCTGCTGTTGAGTAAGTCCGCATCGTTTACGGAATTTTGCTAAATTTTCACCGAAACTTATATCAATCACCGTCCTTTGTCTTTCACTGATATTATTATATCACAAGTTGCAGTTGAAATCAAGCAACATTAATTCTATAATATCAACTTTAAGTTGATA
>JAIDNR010000016.1 GCA_029063695.1 Ruminococcus sp. | reverse complement strand
AAATACTCTGTTATTCCGTTACTTTTCATATTTTTATTATACCATACTTGTCAAGTTTTTGAAAATTGATTTCCGTGCTGAATTATTTGATAACAACGCCCCAGCTGTTACTGCCGACTTTGCTGTACATCTCCATAGAAACCCGCTTTTTCTGATATTTGTAGAAAAATATGATTCCGACCACAGCAGCAACCGAGAGAACAACTCCGACAATTATACCAAACATTCCCTTGATTGCGGCAATTGCCACAACCCATATAACAGCAAGGATAACGGCAAGTATCGGAAGATAGAAGGAAACGAAACTTCTGCCTGTAACACGGATATAATAAATAATATCTTTCTGACTAAGATTTTCATAGTGACGTGCAATAAAGTTGTCGGGTCTTGCCCATTTGCAGAATGCTTTCAGACTTGCGAAATCAGCATTGAAATTCTGTCCTGTTTCAGTCACACGATAGCTTACCGAAACACTGCCGTCGCCTTTTTCTGAACAGTCCATGATATGTACAAGAGTACCCGCTTCTGCCTGACCGCTCATAGACTTGGTTACAACATATTTTCTGTCAACAGCCTCATCAATACTGTATATATATAGTGCCATAAATAACTTCCTTTCATAGGGTATTCACATATTGTTTTGCTTGATTTTTACCAGCCCGTATCGAAAGAAAAATCATCTTCATCTTTGGAAACAAGCTCCTGAATCTGCTGACCGAGAAGTTTCTGCTTGGATTTATAAACATCACTGTTGGTAAGTTCCTTGTTTTCATCAGAGAGAACAATACTTTTACTGCCAATCTGAGAAGCAGTTACAGCGACAATCTTTATCATTTTGGCAAGCTGACCGCCTGTATAAGCGTGTACAACAGTATCGATACTGCCTGTAAATTCGGCAAGCATTTCATCATTTGCTTCATTACCGATTCCGAGTGCAGCTTTCATACCATAATTGAACCAATTATTAGCCTGAAGCATTTTAAGACCTTTTTTATAGTCGTCCGACGGATAGCCGTCAGTCATAAGGAAGATAACGGGTGCAAATGAAAGAGACGGCGAATTAAGAAAGCTGTTTCTTGACATTCTTGCAGAAAGCTCCTCAAAAGCAGCACCCATATTTGTAATTCCTGAGGCATTCAGACGAGTCCACTCAAAATCCTCAACGGATATAGGAATGTTGTACATCCACTGAACCTCACCTGAAAAAGTGAGAACAGCAATTTTTATATCCGTATCTGCTCCGCCGACACGTCTGATTTCAGGAATAAGCTCCTCCATAACGGTATTAAGCTCACCCATTTTCTTTCCCTTCATGCTTGCTGACGTATCAATCACAAAGAAGATTACAAGACTTTTTTTCGATACCTCAGAGAAATTAAGCGGGTCGTCCTCATCGTAGTTAAAGCCTGTTGCATTTTCGTTCATAAATATATCCTTTCTTTAGTCAATCTTTGCGATAACGTTTCCGAAATCAATTTCCAGACCGTCCCATATCTTAAAGCCCTTTCCCGACGGCACATTATAGAAGTTACCGTCCGGCATTTTAACTTTCCATGCTTTCTCGGAGCAGTTTCTTATACCAAGAATGCTTGGATTATTTTTATTTGCAACAATCTCGCCTGCAAGATTAAGAAACTCATTTGAATCCGTATCAATCTCACATTCAAAGAATTTGCGTCCGGAATAAAGCGGAAACCTGAAATCGTGATTTGAAAAGCTAATTGTCGGAAAAACAGTACCGCATTTCGGACATTTATAAGTTCTGTCATCATTTTTGCCGAACATGGTTGTAAAATTGGTACGTCCGCAGTCACACTTGATTATTTCGGCACGTAGACGTATAAATAGCTTCTGCCATTCATTTTCGATAATACGCTTGTTAGGGTCATGAAGTCCGACAGTAAAGGAACGTGTGAAAGCATACTTAATATAATCGGGATAAAGTCTCCAGAATTTGATAACATTGTCATGTATTCCGATAACGGGACGATTTGATGCATCATCGGGGTCATATACGAAAAGTGCATTCTGTCCGTAATGTTTCAGCTCAGATGATTCTGTAAGGCATACGTCTTTTACAACACGTTCACCCTCCATAGGGTCGCCACGGAAAAGAAGTCTGAAAAGCACCACAGCAAGTGAATATTTATCGGTCTGAACGTCGGGCTTTGCAATTCCACGGACTATTTCTGGAGCCATATATCCGGGTTTACCGCCGATTCCGAAGTTACTGCCCTCGGGAGCAATATTATCACAGTCGCACACAAGAACAGCACCCGTATCAACATTAATAAAGAAACCGCCGTCATTCAAATCCTGATAGCTTTTGCCGTCACGATGAAGCTGACGAAAAGCATTTACAATATTGATAACAGCCGTAACCATAGCATAAAGACTTGAAAATCTCACCGTTTTTTTAACTGCCTGCCCTGTAAACGGGTCAATGACAAGCTTATATGTATTCAGAATATCGACAAATGAATCGAAACTGTCAGGCTTCAGTTCCATAAGATAACCGAAGCTGCCGTCCGGAAGTTCTTTTGTAAGGTACTTAGGCCAAAGAAATCTGTTGCTCGGTGCACCGTCCGCAATATTGTTCTGAATGTTCCTGCGG
>JAIDNR010000159.1 GCA_029063695.1 Ruminococcus sp. | reverse complement strand
TGTACCTGCCGTGCAGAGATAGTACCAGTCACGGACTTCACGTTCATATTCTATGCCGAGATAGTGACTGCAACCGTATGTAACAGGCTCTCCTGCAATACGCTTGTTGCGGATATATTCAAACATATATCGGTAATCATCGGGAGTAAGAATAAGTTCAGGGTGCTGTTTTGCACGTCCGATAGGCTCAATATTGATAATTCGCCATGAATCAATATCCATATCATTGAAAATTTTATAAAGTTCATCAAGCTGACCGATATTCTGGTGAGTAACGACAGTAGTAATCTGAATATGCTTGAAACCGCCGACTTTGATAAGATTTTCAACACCGTTCAACGCACGTTTCCAGCCGCCCGGAGTACGTCTGAAAGCGTCGTGAGTTTCCTCAAGACCGTCAATACTTACTGATATTGTACCCATTCCAACACGTTTCAGGTCTTTTGCTACAGACTCATCAATAAGAGTTGCATTGCTTGTCATACCCCAGTGGAAACCGAGTTCATGAGCGACTGCCATAATATCAAAGAAATCTTTACGAAGTAACGGCTCACCGCCTGTAATGCAGAGCATTTTACCGGCTGTACCGAAATCGCCCTTGACTTCCGCAAGGAACTTTGCGTACTGATTCACGCTGATTTCCTCAGATGATACATCACCGCAGCTGCTTCCGCAGTGCAGACATCTTTCATTACAACGGAGTGTCAGTTCAAGAAACAGGTGACGGAGCTGAGGTTTAATCATAAGTCCTGCACGATAAGCTTCAAGAGTTTTCATATTGTCTTTTTTAATATTTACATCAAGCATTTTGTTTCTCCTTATCAGTCAAAAGCAATCGGCGGACCGTATACACATTCAGGAATCGGCTCTGTTGTTGTAGCTGTCGTATTTGTTGTATTTACATACGATTTTTGCGGTTCTGTCGGCTTAGGTTCTTCAAACTGGTGGTCATATATTTTCTTAGTCCTGCCGAGCAGATAATTCTGTAGCATTACCAAATCTGCCATATCGATTTTGCCGTCCTGATTTATATCAGCTCTGTACAAATCCATAGAATCTTTTGTTATACCATTAAGATACATATTTTTGAGTTCAATCATATCAAAAACGTCAACTCTGTCATCTTCATTAAGGTCGCCAATCCATGCAGCAGGAGGACCATATACAGGCAAAGGTATTATTGTTGTCTGCGTTGTCAGTTCAGGTTCAGCAGTTGTTGTTTCCCATGCAATAGGAGGACCATAAACACACACAGGTTCTTCTGTAGTGGGCATTGTTGTAGGTACAGGCAAATCGATTTCAGATGTTGTTGTCCATGCAAGCGGAGGACCGTAGACAGGAGCAGGAATTTCATTTGTTGCTGTAGTCTGCACACTTTCGATTGGTGTATTCCATGCAGGCGGAGGACCATAAACATCTTCCTGCTCTTCAGTAGCAGGGTCATAATCAGTTGTGACAGTTTCTGCTGTCATTTCAGGAGACGTATCCTGTATTTCTCCAGCGAAAGAATTACAGTCATATGCCGATGAAGCCGCCGCAAACATCGCCGCCGTTATAACAGTCTGTAAAGTTTTTTTCATAATACACACTACCTTTCATTATATATAGGGTTTATATTGCTTATTATAGTACAGACGACAAAACCCTTGTTTTTACTCACTTCAAGAATCAATTTCGTATATCTGCACAAATTTACCATAAAATATTCAGCATATATTACAAATATTTTTTCAGATATTTTCCTGTATATGACTTCTCACACTCTGCCACTTGCTCCGGTGTACCCTGTGCAACGACAGTACCTCCGCCGTCTCCGCCCTCAGGACCTAAGTCAATGATATAATCGGCAGACTTTATCACATTGAGATTATGTTCAATCACAAGAACAGTATTTCCCTGATTTGTGAGTTCATGAAGTACATCAATAAGCTTGTGAACATCAGCAGTATGCAGTCCTGTTGTAGGTTCATCAAGAATATATATAGTCTGTCCTGTTGAACGCTTTGAAAGTTCTGTTGAAAGCTTCACACGCTGAGCTTCTCCGCCTGAAAGAGTCGTGGCAGACTGTCCGATTTTGATATATCCAAGTCCGACTTCCTGTAAAGTTCTGAGTTTTCTTGCAATTTTCGGGAGATGCTCAAAAAATTCAACACCCTCATCAACAGTCATTTCAAGTACATCATAAATTGACTTGCCTTTATAGTGAACTTCCAGAGTTTCACGGTTATATCTCTTTCCCTTGCATACTTCGCACGGTACATAAACATCAGGCAGAAAGTGCATTTCAATCTTGATTATACCGTCTCCCTCACACGCTTCACAGCGTCCGCCTTTCACATTAAAACTGAAACGTCCGTTTGTGTAACCTCTTGCCTTAGCATCGGGAGTCTTTGCGAACAAGTCACGAATATCACTGAAAACGCCCGTATAAGTTGCGGGATTTGAACGTGGAGTGCGTCCGATTGGCGACTGGTCAATGCATATAACCTTATCAAGATTTTCAAGACCCTCAATTTTTTTGAAGTCACCTGCAAAAGTCTTTGCATGGTTAAGTTTTGCAGCGAGATACTTATAGATAATTTCATTTACAAGAGAAGATTTTCCGCTTCCCGAAACACCTGTAACGCATATAAATTTACCCAGCGGAATTTTAACATCAATATTTCTGAGATTATGTTCTTTTGCACCCTCAATCGTCAGGAATTTTCCGTTTCCCTCACGTCTGCTTACAGGTACGGGTATTTTTTTCCTGCCGCTGAGATACTGTCCGGTAACGGAGTTTTTACATTTCAGAAGCTTATCAACAGTACCCGAAAATACTACTTCACCACCGTTTACGCCTGCACCCGGACCTATATCAACAATATAATCAGCTGCAAGCATTGTATCATCATCATGTTCAACAACAATAAGAGTATTGCCCAAATCTCTGAGACGTTTGAGAGTAGCAATAAGCTTATCGTTGTCACGCTGATGAAGTCCGATACTTGGTTCGTCGAGAATATAAAGTACTCCCACAAGCGACGAGCCAATCTGGGTTGCAAGACGGATTCTCTGGCTTTCACCGCCCGAAAGTGTACCTGATGAACGTGAAAGAGTAAGATATTCAAGTCCCACACTGCTCAGAAATCCGAGACGTTCCTTTATTTCCTTGATAATTCGCTCACCTATGAATTTTTCATGTTCGGACAGATTAAGATTATTGAAAAATTCCAGTTCATCACGGACAGACATATCAGTCAGTTCGCTGATATTCTTTCCGCCGACGGTTACAGCAAGATATTCGGGTTTAAGTCGCTTGCCCTTGCATTTGGGACATATTGATTCCGTCATGCAGTCCTCGATAGCAGCCTTTGAATAGTCGCTTCCTGATTCATGATAACGTCTTTCAAGATTATGGATTACACCTTCAAACGGAGTTTTATATTTTCCTCCGCCCAAAGATTCGGGACGATACAGTTCAAGTTCCGTATCACCTGTACCGTACAGAAAAATATCAAGCTGTTCTTTTGTCAGTTCTTTTACAGGTACATCAAGCGGAATATTATATTTCTCTGAAATTGCCTTATAGTACATCATTGCAATTGACATTTCACCAAGGCTATTCCAGCCGTTAGCAGTTATAGCACCTTCCAAAATCGACAAATCCTTATTCGGAACTATTGTTTTTGACTCAATCTGTCTGAACATTCCAAGACCCGTACATTTCGGACAAGCTCCCATAGGATTATTAAAAGAAAATACGACGGGTTCAAGTTCGCCGATACTTATATTATGTTCGGGACAGGCAAAGTTCTGTGAAAAAATTATTTCTTCACCATCAATCACATCAACAACAGCAAGTCCCTCAGTAAGCTTGAAAACAGTTTCAAGACTGTCAGTCAGTCTTGTCTCAATCCCCTCTTTGACTATCAGTCTGTCAACGATAATTTCAATATCATGCTTTTTATTTTTATCAAGCTTTATATCTTCTGTAAGTTCGTAGTCTATACCGTCGATTCTCGCACGGACAAATCCCGATTTTTTAGCAGATTCAAGTTCTTTTGTATACTGTCCCTTACGTCTGCGGACAATTGGTGCAAGAAGTCTGATTTTAGTTCTTTCGGGAAGCGACATTATTCTGTCAACCATCTGGTCAATAGTCTGCTGTGTGATTTCACGTCCGCATATCGGGCAGTGCGGTATACCGATTCTTGCATAAAGCAGACGGAGATAATCATAAATTTCCGTAACTGTACCGACTGTTGAACGTGGATTCTTTGAAGTGGTTTTCTGGTCGATTGAAATTGCGGGAGAAAGTCCCTCTATACTGTCAACATCGGGCTTTTCCATCTGACCCAGAAACATACGTGCGTATGACGAAAGACTTTCCACATAACGTCTCTGACCGTCCGCATATATCGTATCAAACGCAAGCGATGATTTTCCCGAACCCGAAAGACCGGTCATGACACTAAGCTTATCTCTCGGAAGTTCAACGTCGATATTCTTTAAATTATTTACTCTTGCACCTTTGATAATTATTTTATCCGTCATTTCAGATTAACCTCACTTTATAATATCACGTACTTCCATAAGACAGAAGCCGAGAAGATTTTCACCATTCCAGCAATTCGGATTTTCAATGCCCGAACTATTTGCGGACATTCCGATTCCCCATATTTTATCATAGGAACTTGCCTCAACAAGTACTCTGTCGTTTGTATTCAGCAGAAAATACTTTAATTCCTGATTCTGTGAAAATTTTGCAGTATTTCCCTTTATAACAATATCAGTCTTATTTTCGTTCCATACTTTTTCATCAAAACCTGATATTTTGCGTCCAAGAGATTTAAACTGATTCGGGTGAGATGCTTTCATAATCTCGCTGTATATATTTTCATCACCGAAAAGCAGTGCTTTCTGTGACATCATGTACTGCTCAGCCGTAGAATATTCCACGCCGTCCACAGTAAAACGGCAGTCATACCACTGACTGAAACAGCTTTTCGTGATACTTCCGTCTGCGGACGGTTTATGTCCCCAGAAAAATATATATTTCATACGTTCACCATCGTTGAATCTTTTTATTGTCATATCCTTTGTATATTTCATATTATTCTTCCTTTAATTCATTGATTTTATCACGAAGATAAGCAGCATGTTCAAATTCCAGCATTTTCGCCGCATTCTTCATCTCAACAGTAAGCCTGTCAATAAGCTGTTGTTTTTCAGCAGGTGACATCTTCTTCTTTTTAGTTTTTGTTTCGACTGTATTTTTAGATGTGATTTCAAGTACGTCACGGACTTCTTTTATAATAGTTTTAGGCACTATTCCGTGTTCCTGATTGAAAGCAATCTGCAATTTCCGACGGCGTTCAGTCTCTATTATTGCACGCTCCATAGAATCTGTAATGCTGTCGGCATACATAATAACCTGACCGTTTGCATTACGTGCGGCACGTCCTATAGTCTGAATCAATGAAGTATCGCTTCTGAGGAATCCCTCTTTGTCCGCATCAAGAATCGCAATAAGACTTACTTCGGGAATGTCAAGTCCTTCACGGAGCAGATTTATTCCGACAAGTACATCAAATACACCGTTTCGTAAATCCTTGATAATCTCCATACGTTCGATAGTATCAATATCATGGTGCAGATAGCGGATTTTTATTCCCATTTCGTCATAATAAGCCGTCAAATCCTCAGCCATTTTCTTTGTGAGAGTAGTAATCAGCACACGTTCTTTTCTGTCAATTCTTTTATTTATTTCACAATACAAGTCATCAATCTGTCCCGATGTGGGCTTGACAATAACTTCGGGGTCAACAAGTCCTGTCGGACGGATAAGCTGTTCAATGATTATATCAGTCTTTTCACGCTCAATCTGTCCCGGAGTGGCACTGACATAAATTGCCTGATTTATCCTGTCATTGAATTCATCAAAATTAAGCGGTCTGTTATCAAATGCACTCGGAAGTCTGAAACCGTATTCAATAAGATTTTCTTTTCTTGCCCTGTCTCCTGCATACATTCCACGAACCTGAGGAAGTGTAACATGACTTTCATCAACAATAAGCAGAAAATCATCGGGAAAATGGTCAAAAAGCGTCAAGGGACTGCTTCCTGCGGGTCTGCCGGACAATACACGGGAATAATTTTCAACGCCACTGCAATAGCCTACTTCACGTATCATCTCCATATCATAATGAACACGCTGTTCAATACGCTGTGCCTCGATAAGTTTATTATTCTGCTGAAAATAATCGATACGTTCCGCAAGTTCACTATCAAGTTCTTTAAGTGCGGATTCAATTTTGTCGTCACTTATGATATAATGCGATGCAGGAAAAATAGCGGCATGTGAAACAACTGCCTTGACTTCACCTGTAACAGCATTTATTTCTGAAATCCTGTCAATTTCATCACCGAAATATTCAACACGTATCGCCGTATCGCTTGACATTGCAGGAAAAATCTCCAGAACGTCGCCACGCACACGGAATCTGTTTCTCTCAAAAGCAATATCATTTCTTTCGTAGCGGATTTTGACGAGTTCGGCGATGAGCTGTTCACGTGATTTTTCCATTCCCTTACGGACTGAAACGACGTTTGCACGGTATTCTTCGGGACTTCCCAGAGAATAGATACACGATACACTTGATACTATTATAACGTCTCTGCGTTCTGCGAGTGCAGTGGTAGCGGAATGACGGAGCTTGTCTATTTCATCATTGATTGATGAAACTTTCTCAATATAACTGTCCGTACTTGCAATATACGCTTCGGGCTGATAATAGTCATAATATGATACAAAGTATTCAACGGCATTTTCTGGAAAAAATTCCCTGAACTCAGAACATAACTGAGCTGCAAGTATTTTATTATGTGCCAGTACAAGAGTGGGCTTGTTTATCTGTGCAATTACATTCGCCATAGTAAAAGTTTTTCCTGAACCTGTAACGCCAAGTAAAATCTGTTCTTTTTCGCCTGATTTCAGACCTGTCACAAGCTTATCAATTGCCTGAGGCTGGTCACCTGCCGGTGCGTATTCCGAATGAAGTCTGAAATGTTCCATAAAATCACGCCTTTCGGATAGTATACTTCTATTATATCATATAGTGACAGAAAAATAAATAGCAAGAACATATTTTCTTTATTTAATCAAATAAAAAATCCCGACTTTTGTGGTCGGGATTTTCTGTTATTTTATATCTAAATCT
>JAIDNR010000158.1 GCA_029063695.1 Ruminococcus sp. | reverse complement strand
AATGAAAAATAATGCGGTGAACTTATGCTACAAAAATTTTACAGTGAGAATCATCTTACAAAACGAAAAATGGTCAACACAGGCGAAATTAAAAAGTTTTATGTGGAAGAAGCACATCCTCTGATTATTGAAAAAACAGTCTTTCTTGCAGTTCAGAACTTGCTGAAAAAACATCAGGAACAGTTTTCTTCAGAAAAACGCAATACTGCGGTCTATCCATTTACAGGAAAAATTCAATGCGACTGCTGCGGTAAAAATTATCGCAGAAAAACAACGACAACGGGCATCGTCTGGATTTGTGCTACATACAACACAAAGGGCAAAAAATACTGTCCTACAGCAAAGCAAATCCCCGAAAATACGCTGATTTCTGTTTGCTGTGAGGTGCTTGAAATTTCTGAATTGGATGAGGATATTTTTGAACAGAAGATTGAAAAAATCCTTGTTCCCGCACCAAATGAGATTATTTTTATTTTTCGTGACGGACGTGAAATAAAAACAATTTGGAAAGATCGTTCACGCTCTGAAAGCTGGACAGATGAAATGAGAAAAGCAACGGGAGAAAGGAGTAAAAAATGGCACGAAAAGTCACAATGATTCCACAAACAATAAATCCTTTGACACATCTGCCAAATGATGCAGTCGTAAAACGTAAAGTTGCGGGATATGCAAGAGTTTCCACGGAACAGGAAGAACAGCAGACTTCCTATGCTGCACAGGTGGATTACTACACCAAATACATCAAAAAGCACGGCGAATGGGAGTTCGTAAAAGTGTACACGGATGAGGGCATCAGTGCAACAAGCACTGCTCACCGAAACGGTTTCAATCAAATGATTACTGATGCTCTGAATGGGAAAATTGATCTTATCATCACAAAAAGTGTGAGTCGTTTTGCCCGAAATACCGTAGATTCTCTTTCCACGATACGAAAGCTGAAAGAAAATAATGTTGAGTGCTATTTTGAAAAAGAGCAGATCTGGACATTTGACGGAAAGGGCGAATTGCTTATCACGATTATGTCTAGTTTAGCACAAGAGGAGTCACGTTCCATTTCAGAAAACGTAACATGGGGTCACCGCAAGCGTATGGCGGACGGAAAAATTTCTCTCCCCTATTCCAGTTTTCTCGGTTACAGGAAAGGTGCTGACGGACTTCCGGAAATTGTGCCGGAGGAAGCTGAAATCATCCGTTTCATTTATCGTTCTTACCTCGAAGGAATGACAACTTACAGTATTAGCAAGGAGCTTATGAGGCGTGGTATTCCTTCACCAAGCGGAAAGGAAAAATGGCATGCCTCCACAATTGAAAGCATTTTGACTAATGAGAAATACAAGGGGGCTGCACTGCTGCAAAAAAGTTTTACCACTGATTTTCTCACGAAAAAGAAAAAGGTCAATGAAGGCGAAGTACCGCAATATTACATTGACGAAAGTCACGAGGCAATCATAAGTCCAGAAGATTTCGGGCAAGTTCAGCTTGAAATTGCAAGGCGTAAAAAGCTGGGTAAACAGTACAGCGGAAGTTCACTCTTTGCCGCAAAACTTGTCTGCGGTGACTGCGGCTGCTTTTTCGGCTCAAAGGTATGGCACTCAACTTCAAAATACCGCCGTATTATCTGGCAGTGCAACAATAAATTCAAAGGACAGCAGTTGTGTTCCACACCGCATTTGTATGAGGATGAAATCAAACAGCGTTTTGTCAATGCCTTTTCCGTGTTCTTTCAGGGAAAAGATATGATTCTTGAAACAGTTCAGATTCTGATTAAAAGTCTTTTCGATACTTCTGCACTCGATACGAAAATCGAAAAAGCCATTCAGGAAATGGAAAATACCGCCACACTAAATCAGATGCACATTCAGAACAATATTGTAACCGCCAAAAACAAGGATGCCTTTGACAAACGTCATGATGAACTGGTTCAGCAATACGAAAATCAAAAGTCAGTTTATGATAAATTGATACAGAAAAAAATCGACCGACAGAACAAAATTAAGCAACTTCAGCAGCTTGTTTTTCAACTTGAAAAAGCTGATAATCCCATTGGTACTTTTGACGAGAATCTTTGGCGAATTATGATTGATAAAGTTACTGTGTTTCATGACAACAAAATGGTTTTTCAGTTTCTTGATGGAACGGAGATCGAAGCATAAAATACTCATTCAGCCGCCGCAGTAGTCAATAAAATTACTGTGGCGGCTGTGTTTTGGTGCTTGGCCAAGGAAAGTATGGAGTA
>JAIDNR010000157.1 GCA_029063695.1 Ruminococcus sp. | reverse complement strand
ACACGCCCCCCCCCCTCTCCCTCCCGACACCTCTTCATCGTATGTCACCGCGACCACCGCCCTCGTCACCTACTTTGTCGTCGTGTCCTCACCTCCTCTTTATGTGACAGATCCGCCTCCTGTTGTAACAGACCCTCCTGTTGTGATAGACCCACCGCCTGTTGTGACAGATGTTGTGAGCGAATGGTAAATATAATAAAAATCTCCGGAAATCAATCCGGAGATTTGTTTTTTCTTATTTTTGGGAATTAAGTGTATTACAGAAAATTTCCGCCTGTTCCTCAGAATCGGCTTTATCGTAAAGAACTTCATTGCATACTTCTATAAAAGCGTCAATAATATCATCGTTTTCAAAATAAGGACTGATTACTTCAAGTTTTTCTTTGGTATCACTCATTTTTATGAAAGCGTCATATTGAATGCCTTCCAGAAGTTTATTTTCTTCAAGGTATTCACGCTGTGAACGGCTTATGGGAATACCTTTTTCAATCTGCTGATACCCTGCCATTTCAGTACTGTTAAGCAGGTAATCAAGAAGCATGGCGGCTTCTTTTTGGTGTTCAATATCCTTTCTTATGGCATACATGGTAGCAGGCTTTGCATACCAGCTCTGAAGATTGCCGTCAATTGTAGTATAATCGGCAACAGTGATTTTGAATCCGTTTTCGGCAGCACCTCCGCAGTAACTGTTTGCATCGCTGAGCCACGCAAGAACACCTGCATATTTTCCCGATGTTATTTCGGCTTTTTCAAAATATTCAACCTGCGGAATTACTTTTTTATTGACAAGATTGCAGTATGTTTCAATCATAAGCTGAATATCGGATTCATCAAATAAAATATTGCCGTCATTATCCATGAAATCCTTGTTTTTAAGCTGACCCACATAGGCAGCAATAAAGAACCATGTGGACTTTGCGGACATGGAAATCGGATAGCATTCGCCGTTCATGACTTCCGCCGCCCTGTAGAAATCGTCAAATGTTTTGGGAATTTCAAGTCCGTAATTATTATATACCGTTTCATTTATATAAACGGTCATTGTGTTAAGTGCAATTGGAACTGCATTGAGACAGCCGTTCTGCATTCCATATTCAAGGTCATCTTCCGTGAAAGCAGCAAAATCAAAGTAATCGCCCAGCTGACTTATATCATAATAACCTGTTCCGTCATGTGAATACTGATTAATCCATGCATAATTTATCTGCATTACGTCCGATTCCGTATGCGAAACCATCTGGACGTTATTTCTTGCCTGATAGCCTGACCATTCGGAATAATGGCATTTTACTTTAATATCAGGGTGAAGCTTTTCAAATTCCGCAATGGCTTCAAGAGTATAGTCATGTCTTGCATCATTTCCCCACCATGAGAAAGAAATTTCTGTCTGCCGAGTCTGATTCGTTATGACAATATCATTTCCGCAGCCTGAAAGAATCACAGGAACAGCAGCAAGTGAAATCAGCTTTGAAAGTTTCATTCCGACACCTCCTCATAAATTGTGAAAGTATCTTTTCCCTTATGCTTTGAATTATATAAAGCTTTATCGGCACATTTATAGAGGTCTGCAAAATTATCGCCGTGAACAGGAAATACAGCCACACCTATACTTGCAGAGATTTTATATGTATTGTTTTCACCTGTATAGTTGTTTCTGAACTCACGGCATAGTTCATTGCATTTTTCCTCAATATGAGCAAGATAGTTGCCTTGCTGAATATCAGAAATATTGAGGTATACGCAAAATTCATCTCCGCCGAGTCTGCCGAGATAATCGTCAACATGGAACACACGTTTCAGAATATCGCCGACTCCTGCAAGAACTTTATCGCCGTAAGCGTGACCAAGTGTATCGTTTACGCCCTTGAAATTATCGAGGTCAAGAAGAATAACAGCCTTTTTCATTGCATCATGATTATGACAGAGAGCTTCTTCAACTCTTTTTTCAAATGTACGTTTATTGAGAATACCTGTAAGAAGGTCGGTATGTGCTTCATCGGCAAGAGCATCAACAATTTCATTTACGGGTGAAATTATTCTTGACATAATTGCAATGCTGAAAATTGCCGCAAGAATTGATGCTATCACAGCCGTGATTGCAACATAATATGTAACATCATTTTTTTCTTTAAGGATAACTTTTGTCGGTGCACTGCATACAACGTGCCATTTATCGCCACATTCCTGAACGGTTACAAGAAAGTTGTTATCCATGATTGTCACAGATGAACGGTTGTTCACTGTTTCGGCAATATCAGCGGGAAGACTTTTACCCTCTTGTAAATCATCAGAAGAATAAATAACAACATTATTTTCCTCAACAAGACGGACTGTTATATCTTCGATTCCACCGGGGTGTTCAAAAACGTCCTCAAGTTCGTCGGTATAAAAAGAAATGACAAGAACAGCATTTTCATTTACTCGCTTGACATAATAAATCCGTTTATAGTTTCCGTCGTATCCCGTGTACCAGCCGTCTGCAGTTTTCTGGCGGTTTATCATTGCAGCAAGGTCTGTATACAGATTACTGCCGAAAAGTTTTACTGTTCCGTTTGACATTTTGCCGACATGGTGATTATCACTGTAAACTATACTAAAATCAACAAAATTTTCCATAATACAGATGTTATAAAGCTGGTCTTCAATGAGGGTTTCGGTTTTTATTGAATCATAATCGTCAATGGAATTGCTTATCGGGTCATATTCGTAAACTTCTTTGGTAGCAAAAATAAGTGTTCCTATTGTTTCCATTCTCTGAAGATAACTGTCAAGGTTTTTCTGCATCTGGACATTCAGTGCTGAAACCATTGTTGTCACTTTTGATTTAAGTGCTTCATCTGTTTTCTGTATTGTAAGCACAGAAATTACTGTTGTAAGTGCAACAATGATAAATATGTTAATAAAGAGCATCAGGTTTTTCAGTTTTCTGACCCGAGCCGAAGAACTGTTTTTTTGATTTTGTTCAGTCATTTTCTCTCCTTTTTATAATATATTTGTAGTTTCTTCATTGTTTAAAATAATTATAACACGTTTTTCATGTAATTGCAAGGGTTTATGTGTAAAATACATATGATTTAACAATTAGTTAACATATTACTATTGCATTTTTTGTATATATATGATATAATTTAACAGAGGTGATA
>JAIDNR010000156.1 GCA_029063695.1 Ruminococcus sp. | reverse complement strand
TTATTATATCTCCATAAATTCCGATTTATATTACTGAATAATTATAACACATTAATATTTATAAGTCAACAAAATTATATTATCATTGACACAATACAGAAACTGTGATACAATATTAATTGTAAAATATATACATAAAGGGGATTTTTAAACTATGGAAAACGAAAACTTCAACCAACAGAACATACAGCAGACGTACTATTCGCCGCCTGTTCAGCCGCCGATACCTGAAAAAAAGCTTTTTAAGAACAAAATCAGCTTTATGTCGGGCGGACTTCTGATATACAGTGCGGTCATGTACATCATTGTAATCGGCATTATGTTTGCAGCAGAGATAATAGAAATAATTATCGCCGCAGTAAAAAATGAAGAGCTTGACATTGAACAGTTCATAGCGGAATATTCAGAAACGGATATGGGCATGAGTATAGCCGTTCTCGTCGGCTGTGCGGTAATGATACTGTTTTTTTTCAGGCGTATCAAGCCGAAAGAGATTTTCACGGCACATTCTCAGAAAATGACTGTATCAAAGTTCATCATGCTTGTATGTGTATTAATGTGCATACAGTTTCCCATAAGTATTTTTGATATATTTGTTGAAGCGGTGCTTAATCAGCTGGGATTATCCGCAAAGGCGGCAATAGAATCATCACAGGCAGGAAGCACAACAATATCGATGATGCTCTATGCAGGCTTCATAGGACCGTTCGCCGAAGAATTTATCTACAGAGGCTACACAATGCGTTCACTTGAAAGAACTGGAGCAGGCAAAGGCTATGCACTTGTAATATCATCACTTCTTTTCGGAATAATGCACGCAAATCCCACGCAGTCAATCTACGCATTCTTTGCAGGAATGGTATTCGGCTATGCGGCAATGGAATACGGCATAATATGGTCAATGCTCCTGCACATTGCAAATAACTTTGTTTTCGGTGATATAATGGTATTCATCAGTAAGCGGCTTTCCGACGAAGTATCGAACATACTTGACTGGGGAACGCTTATCGGACTTTTCATTGCAGGAATCATAGTTCTTATAGTAAAAAGAAAGCAGGCGGCTGCATATATCAAAGAAAACTATGTCACGGACAAGAAGTATTACAGCTGGACGTTCACCAATATACTTTTCTGGGTATTCGTGGGACTCAACATAATTCTTGCAATTATGCAGATAAGTAAACTGGAATCATGAGTAGGAGAAAGCATAAACGCAGGAAGCCAATTTCTGCTGAAGAAAAAGAACGTCGCCGACAGCTTGCGAAGGAACGCAAAAAGCGTCAGAAACTTGAAAAAAAGCGTAATATCAGAGATGCAATTGCAATAACATTAGGAATAATATTATTCTCTGTAATATTAATATTATCAGCAATATTCAACGAAAAACTTTTGTTAATATTTTTCATTGCAAGTGCAGTAATACTTACATTGCTGTTAGACCAGAGCGGAATCAGGAGTTTAATATTCCGTTGGTATCCCGACAGATTTCTTTTTGCGGACTATCTTAAAAAGCACGACACAGAGCGAGCTGTACCGATGCAACTGGCGAATACAATAAGCTGGTGTATGTTTATGCTGATTATTTTTGAAATCAGGTACAAATATATCTGGACAATAATATGGCTGATATGTATAGGAGTGGGCTTGTACTATATGCTGACGACGGAGGAATATTCGCTTGAAAAGGGAGCAAAATACGAATGTTCAGTACTGTTTTTGCTGATAACACCTACATTCTTATTGCTTGCGGTAATAAACAATGTACGTATAACAATACCGTTCATAGCGTTTACAGCCGTATTTACAGTGATATTCAGTATAATATATGCCATTCATATATATAACGGAAATCAAGTATTTACACGCATAATCTATGGAATCATAGTATTGTCAATGTGTGCATCATCGGGATTTTTATTAATAAATAAGAATCTTGACTTCAGCGAGCCGAAAAACTATACACTTGTAATTGAGGACAAGGACTATTCAGGCGGTAAAAACACGACCTACTATATTTACACGCAGGACTGGAATACCCCTAATGAACTTATTGACATAAAAGTGAACTCTGATATATACCATTCTCTTGAAATCGGCGACAGTGTTATAATAGAAACGCACAGCGGTTCATTGAAAGCGGAACATTATAATTACAAACAGAAAGCACCCGTTCAGTAGAGCGAGTGCTTTTGACTTATTCAATCGTAACAGCAACCTTAAGGTCTTTTTTAGCAGCACCTGCTCTCATAATAGTTCTGAGAGCCTTGGCAATTCTGCCCTGTTTTCCAATAACACGACCCATATCATCCGGAGCAACGGAAAGGTGGAAATTAATAACGCCCTCTTCATCGGGAGCATCTTCAACAATTTTTATAGCAGACTTATCCTCAACAAGACCTGCTGCGATTGCATAAAGTAAATCTTTCATAAAAGTCCTCCATAGGAAAAAACGCTTTCGGAACAGAGGCAGAGACTATATATTGTCTCTCCTCCTCCTCAGCATTGCGGAATTAAAGAATACCTTCAATTTTAAGAAGATTCTTTACTGTATCTGTTGGCTGTGCACCCTTCTTAATCCAATCTTTAGCCTTATCAGCATCAATCTTGATTACAGAAGGTTCTTTAGTCGGGTCATAGTAACCGATTTCCTCAACGAATCTTCCATCTCTCGGATATCTTGAATCAGCAACAACAACACGATAGAAAGGAGCTTTCTTGGCACCCATTCTTCTAAGTCTGATTTTAACTGCCATTTTAATTTCACCTCCGGAAATAGTATTTTTGTATATATCAAGCGTTTTTAATACGCATGAAATCTTATTTATATATCAAGGACAAACGAGCCTGCAATTAGAGAAATACCGATAAGAGTAACAACAATTTTCAGTATAGTACGAATAAGTTCACTTGAAGTAATTTTCTCAATAAGACTTGTTTTGAAAGCAATATATACGAGAACAGCGCCGGCAAGAAATACAATAAGTTCTAAAATTGACATACTGCCCGAACTTCCTGAACTGTGATGATAATGTCTCCGCCTGCGTCTTACACGTAAAAGAAACTGCACAAAATCACTTATCATAATACTGTAGATAACATTCATAATTCACCTTAAATTGGTGGCAGACCTCCGCCCTTGCCCGAAATCTTGTCAAAGTTCATACCTGCAAGCTGTTTTCTTGCTTTACGGAGATTCATTTTACTGTTTTTGCCTGTAAACTGTTTCATAATCTTCTGCATCTGTTCAAACTGTTTCAGCAGTCTGTTTACTTCCTCGACTTTAGTACCCGAACCAGCAGCAATACGTCTTTTTCTCGACGGATTTATAATGGAGGGCTTTTCACGTTCAGCCTTTGTCATTGAAGTAATGATAGCCTCTATTCTGTTAAGCTGACTGTCATCAACATCAACGTCCTTGAGTTTATCGCCGAGACCGGGAAGCATACTGATAATTGACTTCATACTGCCCATTTTGCGTATCTGCTTCATCTGTTCAAGTAAATCATTCATATCGAACTTATTTTCCTTGAAACGCTGAGTAAGTTTTTCGGCTTCATTTTTGGACATAACGTTTTCAGCTTTTTCAATAAGCGTAAGAACATCACCCATGCCGAGAATACGAGAAGCCATTCTTTCAGGGTGGAACTGTTCAAAATCATCAAGCTTTTCGCCCATGCCGACATATTTTATCGGCTTGCCCGTAACCGAAAGTACGGAAAGAGCCGCACCTCCACGGGTATCGGAATCAAGCTTTGACATCAGTACACTTGTAATACCGACAGCTTCATCAAAAGCGGAAGCAACATTAACAGCATCTTGACCTGTCATGGCATCGACAACAAGCATGATTTCATCAGGATTTGTAAGCTCTTTGATATTCTTAAGTTCTTCCATAAGAGCTTCATCAACGTGCAGACGACCTGCCGTATCTATAATAAGAATATCGTGACCGTAATCCTTTGCGTGTGCGAGAGCCTGTTTAGCAATGATAACAGGGTCAATCTGTCCCATTTCAAACACTTTTACATCTGCCTTTTTACCAACAACCTGAAGCTGATTTATAGCAGCAGGACGGTAAATATCACAGGCAGCAAGCAGAGGATAATGACCCTCTTTTTTGAGCATCTTAGCAAGTTTTGCGGCGTGAGTTGTCTTACCCGAACCTTGCAGACCACACATCATAATAACAGTGGGCGGCTTTGATGCGAAATTTATTCTTGAATTGCTGTTGCCCATAAGAGCACACAGCTCCTCATTAACGATTTTAACAACCTGCTGAGCAGGAGTGAGACTTGCAAGAACGTCCTCGCCCACAGCACGTTCAGAAACCTTTGCAACAAAGTCCTTTACTACTTTATAGCTTACATCAGCCTCAAGGAGAGCAAGTTTAACTTCACGCATAGCTTCTTTTACGTCCTTTTCAGAAAGCTTTCCCCGAGATTTGAGCTTTTTAAAGACGTTATTCAGTTTTTCTGAAAGACCTTCAAATGCCATGCCTTTTCCTCCTTACAATAAATCAAGACCGCTGTTTATTTCGTTTTTTATAATTTCTCTGAGCTTTTCATCTTCAATTTCCTGAACTGCATTATTTATACGTCTGAAACACTCACGCATTTCTCCGAGACGTTTTGCGAAACCGAGTTTTTCCTCATAATTCAGCAGAATATCTTCAGTCCTTTTAATAAGACTTCTCACAGCCTGCCTTGTGATTCCCAGAGGACTTCCTATTTCGGCAAGAGATAAATCCTCACAGTAATACAGCTCCATAACATTACGCTGATGCTCCGTAAGCAAATCACCATAGCAGTCAAGAAGCATAACGAATTTCAGTTCTTTTGCCATAAAAGCACCCCTGTAATGCAAAATCACTTTACACATTATACATCATTTTTGTATATTTGTCAATAGCTGTGATATAATTTTGTTTATTTAACAAAAAGGAGAAAGTCCCTGCATAACAGGGACTTGAAAAGAGAATGGAATGACTTGTGTGAAGAATCACAAGACACTCAATATATCAGCGGAAAACCGCTTCATATATCATGTATTATTATACAATACTTTTCGGAAAAAGTCAACGGTTAACCGACAATAATCTTGCACAAAAAATGCTATTATTAATTATGTAAATTATACTAAGAAAGGATAATAACATTATGAACATTTCAGAAGCAGTTGCCTATCGTATCGTCGAACTTTGCAGTGAAAGACAGATTACTGTCAATAAACTCTCGACCATTTCAGGCGTAACACAGTCAACAGTCAACGACATTGTGAACTCCAGAACCAGAAATATCGGAATTGTCACCATTAAAAAACTTTGTGACGGACTCAATATCACAATTACGGATTTTTTTGATACAGCGATTTTCAGAACACTCGAACAGGAATTATATTGATACATAAAAGGGAATCCTCATTGGATTCCCTTTTGCCTGTCCTGATTATTCTGTTATATTATTGATAGGCAGTTTTATTTCCGCTGTGAAAACATCTCCGTCTATTGCTATGCCAAACATTCCGCCGCAGGCCTCCGTAAAGCTTTTTGCAATTGAAAGACCGAGACCGTTTCCCTCAGTACTCCTTGATTCGTCACCTCTTGTAAAGCGTTCCGTTATCTCATCGGGAGTAAAAGTCATTTCATAAGAAGCGATATTCTTTACGCTTATAACACAATAGCCAAGCTCATGTTTCAGAGTAAGATAAATTCTTGTACCATCAAGCGAATATTTAAGTGCATTATCAATAAGATTCTGCAAAACTCTGTACATTTTTTTACCCTCAGCAACAACAGGTGCTGTTTCGGACTTTATATCAACTTTAAGCTGTTTACCTGCTGTTTCAATCTTGTCACTTAAATCGGCAAGTACCTGATTGGTAAGAATAACAGCATCGATTTTTTCCATATCAACATCAGTACGGCTTGTCGCTTTAGCAAGGTCAAACAAATCAGCAACCATGGATTTCAGTCTCTGCGACTTGTTTTCTATAATCGTAACATAGTCTCTTGCTTCAGGAGAAAGTTCCTCAGACGACAGCAAATCTATGTAACTTATTATAGAAGTCAGCGGAGTTTTCAAATCATGTGAGACATTTGTAACTAAATCTATCTTCATTCGTTCCGACTGTAACTGCCTGTCAACCGCACTCTGAATACCTGCCGAAATATTGTTAAGTTTCTGAGTAATGCAGTAAGCGGAAGAATATTTGTTCTCTGTATGCGGAGTATAATCACCGCTGTTTATTGCAGTAATATGTCTGCTTATTCTGTTCATCGCCATTAAATCAAGCATACTGAGAGCAATATAACCTGTCAGCAATATAAATGAAAAGAAGAACAATACACCATAAGCGTCCCAGTCTATAAAAACAAATGCAAAGAAAAATTCCACAATAACACAAGCAATAGTACGAACGAGAAATCTTCTTGTAAATTTATCATCTCTTAGCATATCATGACTTACAAATTTATCTGCAACAAGACTTCTGAATTTTTTTATCCAGCCCCATACTGTTACCAGAAAAGCATAAATGAAAGTAGTTTTCCAGAAACAACGGCACTTGATTCTTACTATAAGGCTGTTCAGTGAAAGAATAATAATACCGAACAGCATAAAACAGATAACACCACAAACTATCTGAAACGTATGTTCTGAGTAAATTTCATTTATAAAATCATAGAAACCGTAGGAATCATAAAAATCGACAGTCATCACACCGCAGATAACCGAAAAGACAATCAGAGCAACGGGAATTTCAGCAAAGATTCTGTCACAGAAAGTCATGACAAACTTTTTCTCTTTGGTACTGTAACCGCCCGTAATGAGTACAAATATCAGTAA
Organism: Ruminococcus sp.; assembly: GCA_029063695.1. Taxonomy (GTDB): domain Bacteria; phylum Bacillota; class Clostridia; order Oscillospirales; family Ruminococcaceae; genus Ruminococcus. The sequence continues at coordinate 4,987 of JAIDNR010000156.1, read as the reverse complement.
AATAAAAGCGATAATAAGAAGCGGAATATTATTCATAATTGAGACAGTAATCTGTTTCTGATTTTCAGCCATCTCATTGTGATAAGTTTCAAGATTATTAACAATTTCATCATTTGGCTTGATAGCAATAGTGAGAGGCATTTCCTTAAGCTGAAATGTTTTGAACTTCTCCTGTTCTACTTTAATAAATTTATCATTCAGATAAACATACACACCTTCATCGTATTTAGGAATTGTTTCACGTGGAACATTTTCATCATATTCATCATATTCGGGAACTGTTTCACTTAAAATAACATTCCCGTTTCCGTCATAGTAATCATAAGTTATCGTATCACGTGGAACAGTTGCAATCTGGTTGCCATATTCATCATATATTTCTGTATATTCTCTGTAATCATAACCATTATAACCATGACTGTTATAAGAATAATTATAATAGTCATCTGGAAGCGGAGTAGAGCCGTCGATTTTATAATAAATCGTTGCACCCAAATCATCAACATAGCTGTTAAGTCCCGTTGTATCATAATCAAAAAGAGCAATTCCGTTGCCGTTGAGATAATAATAATGCATACCATAATTTGTATCATACATATTGAAGTTATTGTTATTATAAGTCCAGCCTGTAATACATGTATACATGATACTGTCATTTTTTCTTGTCAGAACATAATCGCCGTTGAATTTGTCATAACTTTTATCAGTATTTGAAAAACTATTGCTTCCGTAGCTTACAAGATACTCATAATCACTTTTGACATCATTCAATAAAATGTTACCCTTTGAATCCATACAGCCGAGTTCCTGAAGTGCGGTAATTGTCTGTTTTTCGAGTTCTTCAGTACCATTGAATTTACCATTTTCGTCAAGATTTCTCAGCCACATATTGCCGACTGCCCACAGCTTATAATAAATATCATTCATTTCATCTGAAACAGTGTAACTTGACATATATGATTCATTCCATTTTTTTTGGTCAGCTATTACAAGTTCTGTAAATCTGAAAGCAAAAACTCCCACAAGTATACAGCTTATAATACCTGCAATAATCCTTGTAATTCTGTTTCTAATCATATTTTTCTCCTTTCATCTTACAGGCAGAATGTTTCACGTGAAACATTTCAAGAATCCATTTCATAGTAACTTCCCAGATATTCCTCTAAAGTAATCTGCCGAGAATATATTTCAAGAGCCGATTCAGCTCCGACATAGCGATAATGCCACGGTTCATAGTCGATACCTGTTATATATTTCTTATCAGGCGGATAACGCAGTATAAAGCCGTATTTATATGAATTTTCGGCAAGCCAGCTATAAACTTCTTCATCAGAAGAAACGGAAATATCAGCATTTATATCAAGAGCCATACCGAGTTCATGTTCACTTTTTCCTGCTTCCGCAACCCAGTCTTTAGCAAGTTTTTCAGCTTCTCTTTTTGAATAACCCTCATCAATAAAGCTGTCGATTTTATCATTCATCATATTCTGCTGTTCTTCATGAGTCCTGTAACCCTCTCCCGCAACAGGATATACACCATCTTCTCTTGCATCATCGAACATAAGCTGTAAATCTGGATATATCCTTGAATCAATATAAATTCCGTTGGAAAGCTGAGTAAGTTCAATTTTATAATTTTTGGGAACGGCATTTTTATTATTTACGAGAATCAAACGCCAGTCCTCAGGAATTTCAGCATGGGAACTGTCCAGAAGAATAACATTATCAATAATATCAAGTTTTCTGAATCTTGAAAATCCTTTTGTGCCAAGTAATATAAAGACTACAACCAATACGATTAATAATATTTTCTTATTTTTCATTATATCTGTCCCTCTTTAACTGTCATTAAAATGTTCCACGTGGAACATCTTAATTTTTGACTATCTTATATCCTATTCCCCATACGACTTTGAGATAGCGTGGGTCAGCAGGATTTATTTCGATTTTTTCCCTTATATGCCTTATATGTACCATAACGGTATTTTCAACCGAATAGGAATCTTCATTCCATACATGAGAATAAATCTGTTCAGCGGAAAAAACACGACCTGCATTTTCCATAAGAAATTCAAGAATCCTGTATTCCGTTGCCGTTAACTTTACAGGGTCACCGTCCGCATAAAGTTGTTTTTCGTCACGGTCAAGAGAAAGACCGCCGATTTTAATAACATTGCTTTTCTTGATACTGTCAGCCGCCCCAAGACTGAGATAACGGCGAAGATTTGACTGAACCCTTGCAACAAGCTCCATAGGATTATAAGGCTTTGTAATATAATCATCAGCACCCATAGAAAGTCCGAGAATTTTATCACTGTCCTCAGACTTAGCCGAAAGAACAATAATGGGAATATTTTTCATTGTGCGTATTTTCATCATGGCAGACAAACCGTCCATTTTCGGCATCATGACATCAATAAGTATAAGCTGTACATTATACTGCATAAGAGCGTCAACAGCTTCAATCCCGTTATAAGCCTTATAAATCTTATATCCCTCACGTTCTAAAAGTGCCGATATTGCATTGACTATATCATGGTCATCATCAACAACAAGAATCGCCGTATTTTCATTATTCATATTTTACAAATCCTTTCCGTGTTCCACGTGGAACATTTTCTACATATTACATTTTACTCCCTCCTCCCTTTTATGTCAATATTATAATACACATTTCTTATTTTTCCCCTGTCAAATTTCTTATAATTTTCTTAATATAAATCTTTTGTATAAAATTCACAAATAATTCATTCTAAAAAGCTTGTTTATTATTTATTCATACGAAACAAAATTTTTTTCCGAAAACCTATTGACATTTCCGGATTTATGGTGTATAATAATTAAGTCACAGGCGGTAAAGCAGTGATAAAGATGTGGCGGCATAGCTCAGTTGGCTAGAGTACTCGGTTCATACCCGATTGGTCGTTGGTTCAAATCCTACTGCCGCTACCATATATATGGCCCCTTGGTCAAGCGGTTAAGACTCCAGATTTTCATTCTGGCAACATGGGTTCGATTCCCGTAGGGGTCACTTGACAAAGCAGACGTTAAAAACGTCTGTTTTTTATTTAGTGAAAATAAAATTTACCCTTATGATACTGAAAAAACTTTCGGCAAATGTTGATTACCGAAAGTTTTTTGTTCCACGTGGAACAATTTTATTTTATAAATGAAAGTCCAAGCAGAACAGCAAGCATACCAAAATTAACGGCAGTGAACACAAGCATATATTTTCCCGACTTTGCACCGTCGGAATTTCTGTAGAACTGAAAAGAAATAAGACTTGCGAGCGAGGCAATTATTGTACCCAGTCCGCCGATATTTACGCCAAGCAGAAGTGCAGTACCGTTGTCTGTGAATCCCGACAGCATAACAGCCGCAGGAACATTGCTAATCACCTGAGAGAGTAAAGCCGAAACAAGCACTTCCCTGCCCTGTAGGATTTCAGAAAAGAAAGTACTCACAGCATCAATTCTTGCTATATTTCCGACGAACACAAAAAAGCAGACGAAAGTTGCAAGCAGACCGTAATCGACCTTAGCAAGTAATTTTCTGTCAAGCATAAGAGCAAATACAGTGGCGGCAATCAGGCATACCCAATCGGGAACTACACGGAAAACGGTCAGCAGGCACATAATAAAAAGAACTGTATAAGCACCGAAATGTATTTTTGATATAACCTGTTTTCCGGAAGTCTCAGCGGCACATGAATCAGACGGCAGTAAACAGCACAGCAGAACGAGTATCACGAGACTTGCAATTCCCGTCGGAAGCATTGTGCGGAAAAAATCACCGACTGTCAGTCTGTACATATCATATATGTATAAATTCTGCGGATTTCCGAAAGGTGTAATCATACTTCCGAGATTTGCCGCCGCCGTTTCAAGTACCACAGTAATAATTCTGCTTTTTTCATCTTGAATTTTATTATACACCATAAGCGTAAGTGGTACGAACGTAAGTAAAGCTACATCATTAGTCACAAGCATTGAACTGAAAAAGCATATCAGCATGAAAATAAAGCCTAAACGACGTATATTACCTGCCTTTTTCAGCAGAAAAGATGCAGTATTTTCAAATACTCCGATACTTCTGAAACCGCCTACGGATACCATAAGGCAGAAAAGCTGTATCAGTACCGTTTTATTAATATATCCCGAATACTGTTTATCAGGCGGAATGATGAACACAGTTATAAGTGCGGCGATGAATGCAATCACCAAAACAGGCTGTGCCTTGAAAAATTTTATTATTTTATTCATAATTATACTCCCACAAAAAACGGCAGAATCACTCCGCCGTATTATTTATTTATTTTTTTATCTCATCAATACATAATTCAATATCACTGTTATTGCCGAAACGTCTGTTTATTCCTGCCAACGATAATTTTTCTTCGGAAAAGTCATCGCAGTCGGCAAGAAAACGGCGGCAGAGTTCCTTATATTTCGGGTTTTTCTCCATTCGTTCACGTTCAACCGCACGGGCAAGTCTTATACCGTCATCGACTTCAATATATACTGGAACAACAGCAGAACCGAAAAACTTTTTAATCTGCACAAACGATTGAAGTGTACCGATACCAATGCAGTCGCCTTTTTCCGTATCGATAGAATTTTTCGCAGTAAAATAAATCCATTCACCGTGCATAGTATTATAGATACGCTTTTCAATAACGTCTCCATCACTGCACATTTTCTCAAACTGATTTCGGTCAACGAAATAATATTCTCTCCCCTGCCGTTCATTCTCACGCATAGGACGGGTAGTATAAATGACAATCGGAACAAGATTCATTTCGGCAGTAAGATGCTTGTAAACAGTATCCTTTCCCGACGAACTTTTCCCGATGATATAAAAAATACGATTCATTTCAAAAATCCTCCTTGATAATATACTTATTTTACCACAAAATCTGTTTTATGTCAACAAAAAATGTTCCACGTGGAACATTTTAAATAATCCGTAAAAATTTACAAAATAATAC
>JAIDNR010000155.1 GCA_029063695.1 Ruminococcus sp. | reverse complement strand
CTGTAAAAAAATAAAAAATACCACTTTATTTTTTAATAAAAATGTAGTATAATAGATATATAAAGATTTATCTCTAAATAAAATTATATTTTTTAAACGAGGTTATATAATGGCAAATAAATTTTCTCTCGGTATCGACATAGGCTCAACCACTGTCAAAACCGTAATAACAGATACTGATAAAAACATCGTGTATTCAAAATATCAGCGTCATTTCTCCAAAGTAAAGGAAACTGTCACGGAACAACTGATGCTGATTAAAGAAATCTATCCCGAAGAAAAATTTACTGTATCAATCACAGGCTCGGCAGGTCTCGGACTTGCAAATTCTGCCGAACTTCCGTTCGTTCAGGAGGTTCACTGTGCATTTCTGTCAGTAAAGGAGAAATATCCCGACGCAGATGCAGTGATAGAACTTGGCGGAGAAGACGCCAAAATTATCTTTCTTACAGGCGGAGTTGAACAGCGTATGAACGGTTCATGTGCAGGAGGTACAGGTGCATTCATCGACCAGATGGCTACACTTCTCGGTATTACTGCCGACCGTCTTGATGAACTCTCACTCAACGCACAGAAAACATATCCCATTGCTTCACGATGCGGAGTATTCGCAAAATCCGATATTCAGCCGCTTCTGAATCAGGGTGCAATGCGTGAGGACGTAGCCGCAAGTATTTTTCAGGCTGTTGTTGACCAGACTGTATCAGGACTTGCACAGGGACGTACAATAGAGGGAAAAGTTCTGTTTCTCGGCGGTCCTCTGCACTTCCTGAAAGGACTGAAAAAAGCATTTGTTAAAACTCTCGGTCTTGACAGCGAACACGCTATATTTCCTGATGATGCACCTGTTTTTGTTGCATTTGGCTGTGCATTATATGCGGCGGAATCAGATGATGAATACAAAATAAATGATTTAATCGTCAGAATAAAAAATGCAGAAGTCTCGGACAATATCATTACAAGCGAACCACTTTTCCGTACTCAATCCGATTATGATGATTTCATAGACCGACACAAGAAATTCGATTTGGGATATGCCGATATACGTACATATAAAGGCGGTGCATATCTTGGTATTGATGCAGGCTCAACAACTACAAAACTCGTTCTTATTACTGACGACGGCAGAATTTTATATCATCATTATTCATCAAATCAAGGTCAGCCGCTTGACAAAATATCAGCTCAGGTAAAAAAGATTTACGAATCAATGAATCCCGATATAACCATAAAAGGCTCAGCAGTCACGGGATACGGCGAAGATTTGATAAAATCTGGACTTTCCATAGATTATGGTATAGTTGAAACAGTCGCACACTTCAAAGCAGCGGCTTACTTCTGTCCCGATGTTGATTTTATCATTGATATAGGCGGACAGGATATAAAATGCTTCAGAATCAAGAATCACAGCATAGACAGTATAATGCTGAATGAAGCTTGTTCTTCGGGCTGCGGAAGTTTCATACAGACCTTTGCAATGGCTATGGGATATGATATTGCCGAATTTTCACAACTCGGACTTTTTGCAAAGTACCCTGTTGATTTGGGTTCACGCTGTACCGTGTTCATGAACAGCTCAGTAAAACAGGCTCAGAAAGACGGTGCAACTGTTGAGGATATTTCGGCAGGACTTTCAATGTCAATAATCAAGAATGCAATATATAAAGTTATCCGTGCAAATTCTCCCGATGAACTCGGCAGAAATATTGTGGTTCAGGGCGGAACTTTCCTGAATGATGCTGTACTGCGTTCATTTGAGAAAGAACTCGGCAGGAATGTTATCCGTCCTGCAATATCCGGACTTATGGGTGCATTCGGCTGTGCATTGTATGCAAAGGAAAATTCAAAAGACGAATCGTCAATAATTTCACGTGAGGAACTCGAAAACTTCTCATATACATCAAAATCAGCAAAGTGCGGAGGCTGTACAGCTAATTGTCAGCTCAATATAATCAGTTTCGGCAAGGGCAGAAATTTTATTTCAGGAAATCGTTGTGAAAAAGGAAGCGGAAAGGCAAAGAAAAACAATATTCCAAACCTCTATGAATATAAATATAACAGCATACTTGCAATGCGTGACATGAATCAGCCGAAAAATCCTGTTGCAAGAGTAGGATTTCCTCTCGCACTTAGTTTCTATGAGCAAATACCGTTCTGGCATGAATTTTTCACCTCTCTGGGATTTGAAACAGTCTATAGTGACGAAAGCGACCGTGATATGTACTATCTCGGACAGTATACAATTGCGTCTGATACAGTATGCTATCCCGCAAAACTTACTCACGGTCACATTGAGAATCTGCTGGATAAAAAGGTTGATTTCATATTCTATCCCTGTATGAGTTACAATATAGACGAAGGTGACAGTGACAATCATTTCAACTGCCCGATTGTAGCATACTATCCCGAACTTCTTACGGCGAATAATCCACGCCTGAACGAAAATAATTTTATTTATCCCTACATGGATTTGAATAACCGCAGGAATGTTGTAAGGATAATGAAACAGTCGCTGAAGAAATATAATATCAATGGTAAAATTGCTCAGGCTGTTGACAGGGCTTATGAGGCATACTATAAGCATCAGTCAGATATTTCCAAAAAAGCACAGGAAATCATCACTCAGGCAAGAGCAGAGGACAGAAAAATAATAGTTCTGGCAGGCAGACCTTATCACATAGACCGTGAAATAAATCATGGCATACACAAGCTTATAACAAGTCTCGGTATGGCAGTAATTACAGAGGACAGCATTGCACATCTCGCACATACACCCGAACTCAATGTACTGAATCAGTGGTCATATCATTCAAGATTATACCGTGCGGCACAGTATGTCACAACTCAGCCTGATATGCAGTTGATACAGCTTGTATCATTCGGCTGCGGAATCGATGCGGTTACAAGTGATGAGGTAAGGCATATACTTGAAAGCGGCGGAAAACTTTATACACAGCTTAAAATAGACGAGATAAACAACTTAGGTGCGGCAAGAATAAGACTGAGAAGTCTTGTTGCGGCAATGGAACAGAAATGAGGCGACTTTAATGGCGAACTATGTTAAATTCACAGAAGAAATGATAAAAACGCATACTATACTTGTACCTGATATGCTCCCGATACATTTCAAGCTCCTGATAGCAATTTTTGAGAATAAGGGATATAAAATGGAACTTCTTGAAAATGAGACGAGAAACGTTGTTGATGAGGGACTGAAAAACGTCCATAACGATGCCTGCTATCCGGCACTTCTTGTTATCGGACAGTTCATGGACGCACTAAAAAACGGAAAATACAATCCCGATAAAACCGCTTTACTCATAACCCAGACAGGCGGTGGCTGTAGAGCATCGAATTATATATTTCTGCTGAGAAAAGCAGTTGAACGCAATTTTCCGCAAGTACCTGTGGTATCTCTCAATTTCAGCGGACTTGAAAAAGACAGTGCATTCAGGATAACAGTACCGATGTTTCTGAAACTGCTTTATGCGGTGCTTTACGGCGATTTGCTTATGACCTGCTATAATAAGTGCCGTGCTTACGAGATAAACAAGGGTGACGCACAGAAAGTACTTGACAAGTGGCAGAAGAAACTCGGCGATATTTTCCGCACGGGAAGCAATGAATATACCCATACCAAAAAACTTTACAGGGATATACTAAGTGATTTTGGTAAAATAGAGTTATCCGACGAAAAGAAAATCAAGGTGGGAATTGTCGGAGAGATTTATGTAAAATATTCACCGCTTGCAAATAATCATCTTGAGGACTTCCTGATTTCCGAAGGCTGTGAACCGATAGTACCGTCACTTCTTGAATTTGTAATGTACTGTGCAGTCGGAACATTCAATAATGCAAAACTTTATGACAGTAAGAATCTTAATACAGAAATATATAGACTCGGATACAAGCTGATTTATTCCAAACAGAAAGAACTTATTAAAATTATGAAAGATGATGGCAGATTTGAACCTCTCCACGATTTTGAACATCTCCGTTCACTTGCCGACAAGTACATCAATCAGGGCGTTGTAATGGGTGAGGGCTGGCTGATACCTGCTGAAATGGCAGCTCTTGCACAGTCGGGAGTTGAAAATATAATATGTGCCCAGCCGTTTGGCTGTCTGCCTAATCATATAGTCGCAAAAGGAATGTCAAGAGTTATAAAGCAGGACAATCCCAACGCAAATATAGTAGCTATAGACTACGACCCCGGTGCAACAAGAGTAAATCAGGAGAACAGAATAAAGCTTATGCTTGCGAATGCCAAAAGGTGATTTTCATGATAAAGGACAGAAAAGGCAGAATTATAAAATCAGACAGCGTGCAGGACAAAATACTTGATTTTCTGTATCATACGGATTTCGGACGAATTTTACTGAAAATCCTGACAGCACCAATCATTTCAGAAATCGTGGGAAAATTCATGGATTCATTCTTGTCAATACCTATGATAAAGCCGTTTATTGAAAAAAACGGAATAAATCTTTCCGAATACCGCAAAAAGAAGTATTCTTCATACAACGACTTTTTTACAAGGCAGATTCGTCCCGAACTCCGCCCGATTGATTTCACGGAAAATGCCGTCATAAGTCCGTGCGATTCAAAGCTGACTGTATATGAGATAAACGACAAAAGTATTTTTAAAATAAAGGATTCATATTACAGAATAGTTGACCTGCTCCGCAATAACTTTATTTCACGTCGATATAAAGGCGGTTACTGCATGATTTTCCGTCTTTGTGTTGACGATTATCACCGGTACTGCTACATAGACAACGGCATAAAGACTGATAATGTTTTCATAAAAGGCGAACTTCACACAGTAAATCCGATTGCACTTGAAAAATATAATATCTACAAAAGAAACTGCCGTGAATATACAATACTGCACACTGAAAATTTCGGCGATGTTGTTCAGATTGAAGTCGGTGCAATGCTTGTCGGCAGAATAAAGAACCGTCACTGGAATGTGCATTACTTTGCAAAAGGTGAAGAAAAAGGAATGTTTGAATATGGCGGTTCAACTATAGTATTACTTTTTGAAAAGGACACGATTTCCGTAGACAGCAATATACTTGCAAATTCAGCACAAGGAATTGAAACAGTTGTGAAATACGGCGAAAAAATAGGTACAAAAAAGCTGTGAGTTAACCCACAGCTTTTTCTATTTATCAAGTGAAATAAATTTATTTTTTAAATTTTCTCAAGATATACTCCATCAAGAAGTAGATTAGCTTTTTTTATTAAATTTTTTTGGTATCTATATG
>JAIDNR010000154.1 GCA_029063695.1 Ruminococcus sp. | reverse complement strand
GTACAATATTATATATCATCGTTTCTTTGTCGGGTTTAACTACAGTTGCATTAGCAAACTGCTTATCTTTGTAACTGAGTGTTGCCGGAACAAGACGTTTCTTTGCTTGTGATTTGCTGTAATGAGATAATTTAAAATCATTGCCGAGATACTCAACAGATAAAGGGTAGCTTAATTTATAATCACAGAAATATGTTACATTCATGATTTCTTCAGTTGTCCAGCCGTTTTCAGGAGGTTCAACTGTGATATATTCGATAATCTTATTTTCCTGTTGATTTGCAGTTTCTGTTGTTTCGATAATATTTTCTGCATCATTTGTATCTTCAGATGAAAAGTCATCTGCACAGCCCGAAAGCAAAAAAATACTGATGGTTACAGGAATTAGAAATGATAATCTGTTTTTGAATTTCATATTTTCACCCTATTTTTCGTATGTATTTATAATTTTTTCGGCTGATTCACGTCTTGTACAGCGATTATTCATGGCTTGTTTTTCAATATACCTGTGTGCCTGTGGTTCAGTGAATTTAAGATATTTCATAAGGACTGATTTTGCACGGTTAATCAGTCGTATATCATCAATTCTGTTCAGTACTTCGCTTGATTCCTTAATTTCGGCAAAATTGCCATAACTGATATTTTCGGTAAGCATTTCACGGCTTATCGGCTTTGAAAGTACAGTTATGCCGAAATCCGCAAGTCTGTCCGTAAGTTCATCTGCAATATCGCCCGAACATATCAGAATAATCGGGACTGATATTTCAACAGCACAATCTTCTGCAAGTTCCTGCCCGAACTCATTGGAAAGAGGAGTATTTATTATAATCAAATCGGGATTATAGTTATTTCTTATAAGTCTGCGTGTTTCATTTCCACCTGAAACGACTGTAGTCAAAAAGCCTGCATTTTTCGCTGTAGTTTCAATTAAATCCGCTGTTTCACATTGAAGGGATACAATAATAGCTTTATTCATAATGTTTTAAAATAATATTTATGTTCAAATGAATCTTGATTTTCGGAAGTTTGTTTGTTAAATTCATGAACTTGTATCTGATAATAATTTATAAGAGTTTCAATAACGTGTTCAGGAAGATTATTTTTTATAAAATCGCTGTTCTTTGCAATAACTATAGCATCTTCAAAACTTTCGGGAAGTTTTTCATAAGAAATACCGCCTGCTCTGTTTTTTTCATAAAGATAATAATCTCCTGATTTTATACCCTCAATTCCTGCGGCGAGAATCAGTCTGAAAGCTATATATGGATTGCATGATGCATCTGCTGAACGGATTTCAATTCGTGGCGGAGTACCTGCAATATGTGGTATTTTTATCAGTGCTGAGCAGTTTTCTGATGACCAGTTTACATATTGAGGAGCGTAACCTGCACCGAAACGCTTATATGAATTTGTAGTAGGATTCAGAAAAGCCGTGATTTCCTGTATTCTTCGGAGTATTCCCGAAATGAAGCACTTGCCCTCATGAGATATGTTTTCCGGAACATCTCCGAAAATATGTTCTCCGTTCTTTTTTATGCTTATTGAAAAAATTAATGCACTTCCATGTTCATTCGGTAATGGTTTAGGCATAAATGACGCAAAAAGTCCGCATTGTGCGGCGATTGACTTTACAACAGTCTTGTAATGCACCATGTCATCAGCGGCAGTTACAGGCTCATTTTCATGAAAATCAATTTCATTCTGTCCTGAACCGTGCTTATGGCATGAACTTTTGGGTTTAAGCCCCATTTCTTCAAGAGAAAGACAGATTTCACGTCTTGCATTCTCGCATTTATCAATAGGTGCAACATCAAGATAACCGCCGTTATCATGTGGAATATTAGTCGGATTACCTTTTTCGTCAAGTTCAAATAGATAAAATTCGCATCGTGTACCCATTTCACATGAATATCCATTAAGACGAAGTTCATTTATATAATTAATCAGATTTGTGCGGATATCACCTGCAAAATCACTGCCATCAGGATTTTTAAGAGTGCAGAAAAAACGCACAACTCTGCCTGATTTCGGTCTCCATGGGAGAACAGAAAGAGTTGATATATCCGGAATTAAAAATAAATCGGAATTACTTTTATTGAACTCTGACGCATCAAACGGTATGCCGTAAGCGAAAGCGTGTTCAAGTTCATTCGGCATTATGGCTATATTTTTGAGATTTCCGAAAATATCGCAGAAAGTAAGTCTTATAAATTTGACATCGTTTTCATCGACAAATTTCAGAATTTCTTTAGGAGAAGTACTCATGGAAAAACCTCCGTGAATTAATAATCTGATTTTATTATATCATGTTTTTTCAGTAATGTAAATAGTTTTTTTGACATAATCAGTCTTTTGTGATTGCTGATACAGTGTAGCCTACTCTTTCTATGCGTTTTTTTATGATTTCATCATCGACATCTTCAGCATAGGAGACTATCAGTTCTCCCTTTTTCAGGTCAACACGTCCGGCAGCACCTTATATATCATTAACAATTTCCTCAACTCTGTTTTTACAGTGTTCGCAGTGCATACCGTTCACCTTGAAAGTTCTGGTATAAAGTACGTTGGACAATTTTTTCTTTTTCGTCTTATAGCTTCCGCCGCCACAGCAGCCGCCCTCACCCTTGAAATGTTTTGCAGTACTGTATATTCCGACAGCTATGGTAATGATTACTATGCTTATGATAATTACATTTTCCATATTTTTACTCCTTTAAGAAAAAACAGGAAGCAGGAATATAAAAATCCCTGTTTCCTGCTTTCTGATATTTTTAATTATTTTGTCTCTTATCTTCACTATGGCAGTTGCCACCACATTGTTTTGCATACGGACAGCCTATGCAGTGTTCACCACGCTTCTTTGCACGGACAAGATAAATCACAATAGCTGTTATTATTACAGTGATAACAGCAATAACTATAATATTCTTAATCATAGCTTACTTTGCAAGGGCATAATCTGCCTTGATGTTGCTGTTTGAACGTTTTGCGATTACAACAATTATAGTAATCATAACAAGTATAGCAACAAGACCTGCAACAGCAGCACCTACATTAAGTGATGAAGGAGATGTAAAGAGTGTGCCAAGTGTGTATACAAGATATGATACAGTATAGCCTGTGCAGAGCTGTAAGCCAATTCCGCCGAAAACCCATTTTGTACTTTTCATTTCGGAGGTCATAGCACCGATTGCCGCAAAGCAGGGCGGTGTGTAAAGATTGAACATAAGGTAAGCAAGTGCCGCAACTTTTGTGATTGCCATAACTGAAGCAACGCCCTCGCCTGCACCCTCCATAAGTGTGAGTTCTTCCGTATCAATAAGATTTTCAAGTCCGACAAAGCATACGGCAAGAGTTCCGACAACGTTTTCCTTAGCGATAAAGCCTGTTACTGCTGCTGCTGCCAACTGCCAGCTGAGTACACCGACAATCGGTACAAGGAGATAAGCGAACGGACTTGCGATTGAGGCAAGTATTGAGTGGTCTGCTTCTTCTGCAACGTGGAAACTCCAGTCGAACGTCTGCATAAGCTGAACTATTGTATTGCAGAGGAGAATGATTGTTGATGCCTTTACTATGTAAGCCCAGCCACGGTCGCACATTGACTTGAATGCACCCCAGAGTGACGGAACTTTATATTCAGGAAGTTCGATGATAAAGAATGACTTTCTTGCTTTAAATCCTGTGATTGTGTTTACAAGAAGTGCACCGAGGAATATGAGTGCGATACCAGAGAAGTACATCAGGAAACTTACCCAGCCTGCATCATCAAAGAATGCACCTGCAAAAAGTGCAATTACAGGGATTTTTGCTCCGCATGGCATAAACGGTGCAAGCATTGCTGTGGCACGTCTTTCACGTTCATTTCTGATTGTACGGCTTGCCATAATTCCAGGAACTGCACAGCCGATAGTGATAACAAACGGGATAACCGATTTACCCGAAAGACCGACTTTCTTGAAAATCGGGTCAAGAACGACTGCAACTCGTGACATATAACCGCAGTCCTCAAGGATAGCGATAAGGAAGTACATAATCATAACAAGCGGCAGGAAGCCGAGAACTGCAATAACACCGCCGATAATACCGTCAACAAGAAGTGCGGAGAGAAGCGGAGAAGCGTCTTCAAGAAGTCCGCCGACCCATTCCTGAAATGTTTCGAGCCAGCCTACAAGAGTATCCGCAATGAACGGTCCGACCCATACCTGCGAAATCTGGAATACAAGAAACATAATGACTGCAAAAATAAGTATTCCCGCAAATTTGTTCGTAAGAACAGCATCGATTTTGTCATTGATATTTTTGTCCTTTGTGAGTACTTTACGGCTTTCAACGCCCTTGACAATTTTATTGACAAAATCAAAACGTTTACGGTCAGCGGCTTCAACTGCTGATTTGTTTGTCAGGTCAATATTTGCCTGCTTATAAGGTGCGTTCTGTACTTTGCCGGAATGTTCGACAGCTGCCTTTACAACTTCGGCCAGTCCTTTTGAGGCTATTGAACTTGTATTGACTACGGGACAGCCGAGAAGTTCTGATAACTTATTTGAATCAATTTTTGTTTCCTTTTTTTGGTTTATATCACTTTTATTGAGTGCGACTACAATCGGAATACCGAGTTCAAGAAGCTGTGTTGTAAAAAAGAGACTTCTGCTCAAATTTGTAGCATCAACGATATTTATAATAACATCGGGTTTTTCTTTTTTTACATAGGAACTTGTGATACTTTCTTCGCTTGTGAACGGCGACATTGAATAAGCACCGGGAAGGTCAACGGCAATAAGTTCCTTACCGTCTGTATAGGATTTTTTGATTGCGTGTTCTTTTTTGTCAACGGTAACACCTGCCCAGTTTCCGACTTTTTCATTACTGCCCGTCAACGCATTGAACATTGTTGTTTTACCCGAGTTCGGGTTGCCTGTCAAGGCTATTCTCATAAAGAGTTCCTCCTTTAATATAATTTTATAATAAATAACACTCAGTTATTATATACTAACACATATTCAAAAAATTAACAATCGTCTGGCGATTGTTAATCTACAACAATTGCATCTGCCAACTGTTTATCTATATTGTACCTGCCATCTTTGATAGAAACAACACAGCCACCTTTCAGATGCGAAACAACTGTAATACTTTCCCCACTGTAACAGCCGAGAGAAAACAGGAAAGAATTAAGTTCTTCATCGTCGCTGTTGATTTCACGGACGATGTATTCTTTTCCCTCTACAGCATCTTTTAATGTCATAAGCACCTCCTCCTATAAAGTTCTTACTTACTAACCTATTAAAATTATAC
>JAIDNR010000153.1 GCA_029063695.1 Ruminococcus sp. | reverse complement strand
TACAAGCCTACGCCTATCTTTTATGGAGACAGCAACCGTTATTTCGGCGTGGAGCTTGAAATCGACGGAGCAGGCAAAGACGACGATTACGCTGATGAAATACTTGATATTGCCAATTCAGGTGATGATTGTATTTACATAAAATCCGACAGTTCACTTGACGACGGCATGGAAATTGTAACCTACCCGATGTCGCTTGAATATCACAGGAGCTTCTGCTGGGACAGAATTATGAAAAAAGCAGTATATCTCGGCTACCGTTCTCACCAGACTTCTACCTGTGGACTTCATATCCATGTAAACCGTGACAGTCTCGGTCTTGACCATGACGAACAGGACGAAGTTATTTCAAGAATCCTGTATTTTGTAGAACATCACTGGAATGAGATTCTTAAATTTTCAAGACGTTCCGAGTATGCTATGAACAGATGGGCGGCAAGATACGGATATGAAAATTCACCGAAAGCTATTATGGATAAGGCAAAGAAAAATTATGGTCGATATGTTGCCGTAAATCTCTGCAACTACCACACTATTGAGTTCAGACTTTTCAGAGGTACGCTCAAATACAACACGCTTATTGCAACTTTGGAGCTGGTAAACAAAATCTGTGAGCTTGCGATTTTAATGGACGACAACGGAATTTCAAAAATTTCATGGTCTGAGTTTGTAGCAGGAATCAAAGAGCCTGAACTCATTCAGTACCTCAAAGAAAGAAATCTTTATATCAATGAAAAAGTTACAACAGAGGAGGAATTTTAATTATGTGTGCATTATTCGGCTGGCTTGACTACAAGCATATCATACCATACAAAGTCCTGAAAAAGCTCACTCAGGCACTCGCAAATGCTGCTGAGGAACGTGGAACTGATGCGGCTGGAATCGCTTACATCAGGGATAAAAGGGTGACGATTTATAAACGTCCAAAGCCTGCTCATAAGATACGTTTCAATGCTCCCGACGGCACAACGGCAATTATGGGTCACACCCGACTTACTACTCAGGGAAATCAGAAATTCAATCAGAACAATCACCCTTTTCCTGGTCATGCGGACAGGGATTTTGCCTTTGCTCATAATGGTGTTCTGTACAATGATGCTGAACTTCGTAAAGCAAATAATCTGCCTGAAACTAACATCGAAACAGACAGTTACGTTGCGGTACAGCTTATTGAACAGCAGAAAAAACTGGACTTTGACAGTCTGAAAAATATGGCTGAAACGGTACAGGGTAACTTCACTTTTACAGTTCTTGATGAGGACAATTCACTCTACATAATCAAGGGCAGTAATCCTATGTGCCTGCTCCATTTTGAAGTTTTGGGAATATATTTTTACGCATCAACGGAATCCATAATGAAGAACGCTCTCAAAAAAGTTGGTATGCTGAATTTCCCTTACACAAAAATTGAAACAGTTCACGGCGATATTCTCAGAATCGACAGCAAAGGATTTCTCAGCCGTTCAAAGTTTGAGGGAAAGGAAGATTTCAGATACGATTCTTTCATGAGATATTATGATGACTGGGAAGACAATTATTATACTCAGCATGAAGAGATGTTACTTGAAATGTGCAATTGTTATGGCGTAGATAAAGATGATGTCCTCCTGCTCCTTGATTATGGCTATACTGCTGACGAAATTGAGGATATGCTCTGTGATTATTCGCTCATTACTGATACCATTAAAGCAATAACAGGAGAAGAAGATGATTCTGACTTCTTTGTAGGTATATAGCAAGAACGCCCTTATCATAAATGGTAGGGGCGTTCCAGTGTTCCAAGTCTTAGCACACTTTTGCTTTATATTTTTACAGAATCAATTTCAGAACTTGCTCAACACCTGGAACATCGGAACAGCAAAATTATTTTTTATCTCTATCTATATATAGGTGCGAGAACAAAAATAATTTTTGGCAAAAATATTTTTGCGATATATAGCCAATATACGACACAGCAGATTTTCTTCCAAGCTACTAAATTATTCTATTTTTGGTGAGATCATTTTCATAATTTTACCAGTAGCAGTTTTATCATCGTCTGCAAACGCTTTTATTAGTTTGTATTCGTGATTCAATTTTGATTCTCCACAAATAGCAATTCCGAAAGCCCAGTCTAGATAGAAGAGGTACTCGGCAAAAATTCTATGTGTTGTCCATGCCTCTCTGTGAATACTGCCAATATACTTAGAATGTCCCTTTCCATAAAATTTATTGTACAGACGCACAGCTGTATTGATAAACTGTTTGATTTCTTCTGAATTTAAGTAGACACAATAACTTTGTGCATTTAAACAAAGAGTAGTTAAAAGCTCTCCCATAAGCCAAAAATTTTCTTCCGTCATTGTTGCAATATCACCATATGCTGAAAAACGTTCATTATCTTGAGACAGTATTTTTTTAGTCTTTATAGTATCATATAAACTTACTATAGGATTGCTGGAATTTTCAACAATTGACATAGATTCAAAAAAATCCTCCTGTACTATAATCTCTTCACAATCGAAATCAATCATAGAAAAAATAGGATGTCCTTTTACAAGACTATCAAAAAATATATTTTTGTAAACCATTTTTATCAGGGATAACTTTAAATTCCCCGATATCGCCGTATACAGAATGGGA
>JAIDNR010000152.1 GCA_029063695.1 Ruminococcus sp. | reverse complement strand
ATCGAAAATACGTACTCTACTATCCGTAGATATATAAAATTCTACGTTCCGTGTGTGGAAATTCCTGAGTTTATTGTGTATAATTAAAAACAGAAAGGAGAACAATCAAATGAATCAGGAAAAAATCGGCAGATTTATTGCTGAGACAAGGAAATCAAAAAAACTTACTCAAAAACAGCTCGCAGAAAAATTGTGTATCAGTGACAAGACAGTTTCAAAATGGGAATGCGGAAAGGGACTTCCCGAAGTTTCGCTTATGCTCCCGCTGTGCAGTCAGCTTGATATTACGGTAAACGACTTGCTTTCGGGTGAAAGGATTTCGGAAACAGAGTACAAAGAGAAAGCGGAGGAAAATATGATGAATTTAGTACATGAAGCTCAGGAAAGCAGAAAGAAGATTATTTTATCGGCAATGATAGCAGGTATTACTGTTTTCGCCGCAGTGCCTCTGATTGTTGTATCAGGAATGTTTGAAATGAAAATATGGGCAAGAGTACTTCTCATTGCAATTGCTGTAATAATATTCGTTGCGGGCATTATTATTGCCTGTATTCTTGACAGAGACGCAGGTTCATTTGAATGTGCGGAATGTCACAACCGTTTTGTTCCCGAATATACAGCGTATATCATGGGTCCACATACAATCACAAAACGAAAACTCAGATGTCCGAAATGCCATAAATCTACTTACTGCAAACACGTTCTCACAAAATAAAAAACGAATCCCTCCGCATTATTGCAGAGGGATTTTTTAATTATTCAGCATTCTCATACAGGTCATAAAGAGGACTCTTGTAAACCTGAATGCGTCCCGGAATTTCATCATAGAGAGTTATTCCCATTTCTTCAAAGAGAGGGAGCAGATTATTCGTAAGGTCAGTGCCGACGGGAACTACAAAGAAATCATATCTTTCGGGATTTCTGATTTCATTTGTTTCTGCATTATAATCACCGTCATCAAGAAGATAAACTTCATCACGGTCTGCAATATGAGGCAGAAGCCACGTATCACAGGCAACAGAAGCGTCCTGCGGAATTTCATCGAGCATATTTTCGAGATTTGTAAAATACTCCTCATTTTTAATATGATTTTCATAATAGCTCATATTATGTGATATTCCGCCCAAAGTCATAATCAGTGCGGCTGAACCGAGAAGAACGGGAATTTCCTGTTTTCTTGTCTGTCCCATATCGTCAATATTGATAATGCACATATAAAGAAGCAGGCAGACAGGTCCAAAGATATACTGATAACCGACACTTGCCGCATATCCGTATCCTGCTCCGATAACGAGATTCATTATAACCAACGGAAGCATAAGCAGATAGCGGTGAATTTTTTTGGTAAAGAACGGAATGAACAGTAACGGCATCATAATATGAAGGAAGAAAGGGAGTGTATCTTCGTGTATGAAAAGACTGAAGAAATAAGCAGGGTCTGCGAGGGTATTTTTCACAACTTCTTTCAATCCGCCTTCGGAATCAATCATAAGCAGACCGAATCTTGTGGAAGTCATCATCTGACCGTCGCCGTTCTTTACAAGCCAGTTAGTAATGAACATCATATATGCACCTGCAAAAAGTGCCATGATAAGACCGTTCATTCTGCCGATTTGTTTTTTGTTGTCAAAGAACATATACATTCCTATGCAGACAACATAAAGCGGTGCATCTTCTTTTACTATGCAGACAAGAACTGACATAATATAGAACATGATATATTTTTTATTGTCAACAGCCCAGAGAAGCCACATGAGGAGAGTAGGAAGAAAAGCATTTTCATGAAATTCATAGAAGCACGGAGCGATAAGACCTATACTAAATGTGTATGCAAAGCCCATGAAAATGAGTGCTATACCTTTCATGTTATGACGTTTTGCAATAAGGAACATAGGAATGATTCCGCCCATTGTAAGAACTGCCTGAGCTATGAGAAGTGTTTCTTCTTTCGGAAAAGCCTTGTATATCGGTACAAGTGCATAGAAGATATATGAAGCATGAATATAGAAATGAGAGAGTGCTTCATCTCTTTCACAAGTTGTTATCGCTGTACCGTCTTTTGCGAGAGAATAGTACATCTGAACGAACAGACCGAAATCGTGAGTACATGAACCGAAATTCTGGTGACGGCAGACTGTTGTAACACCTATGAATATTCCGACGAGTACAGCGGCGGCAAGAACTACAATTCCGCATACCCACCAAGGAATTTTATTGTACAGCTTTTTCTGTCTGACTTTTCCAATTGCATAGTAGATGAATGCAACGGATATGAACATTACACCCATAGAAAGATATACATCATTGCTTCTCCAGAGCAGTGTAATATCGAAATAAAGGATTGCTGAAATTGCAAATGACTGGTCAACAATGCGGTATTTCGGCGGAGTAAATTTGTAAAGGACAGTAAGCAGAATAAATACTCCTGCCATAAGAAGAATTGTACGCAGACCATTTACTTCGGGTACAAAATCTCTCCACTTTGAAACTGCCCATATTTCATCTTCTTTCTGTATAGCAACATTTACTCCCGAAATAAGAAAGAATACGGCAATAAATCTGACCAGAAACATATCGGGAATACCGAAAACTTCAAGAAAATTACATATCTTTTTCCATAAAGCCCTGATACTGAACTTCTTCTGTGCCGCTGTGGTTTCGGACTGCACTTTCTCAGAATTTACCGATTCGGGATTCTTTCCGACTTCAATTACTTCTGTCTCTGATTCCGAATCCGCACTTATTGATTTGCTTGTTTCATTATTTTCCATTGAACAACCTCCGTTTTTTATAATATTATAACAGATAAAATTATTTATGTCAACATATCTCTATAATTTAGACGTACCAAATTATGTTTTTTCTCACTTTTTTTGAAAAAAATCACAAAATAAAAAAACAGCAGTGCGGATAAAGCAATGCTGTTTTTCGGATTATTTATTTACATAACTTTTATTATTTAACGTTTCCGCTTCCGATTTCAGTTCCTCTTGCAATCTCTTCATATTCGCCTGTTGCACCTGCCTCAACAAATTCAAGTGCATTGCTGTCAAAATAGAACCAGATACAGAAAGCAACAAGACCTTTATTATTCTTTATGTTGATATTGAAGTCAATAGTATCACCCTGTTTGCAGGCAATATTATCACCGTAGAACATATAATCGCCAGTTTCATTGGAAACATCGACAGCCTCGATTTCACCGTTGTTTACTCTGATTATACCGTCCATAACTTTTGCAGGCTTTACTGATACAGCATCAATGTCGGAGAGTTCAGGAGAGATTCTGATTTTATAGTCGCCGTCGGGAATACCCTCTTTTACCTTAAATTTAATCTTGAGCATTTCATCTTCAAAGAAGAAGTTTTCATTTTTTGAACAGTCAAGCCACATAGCATATCTTCCGTCATTCTTTGCCTTATAGTCCGATTTGGGAGCTTCTGTGGATGTTTCGGTATTTCCTGCATTTTCTTCTGATGGAACTGTGACAACCTCTGTAACTTTTACAACTTCGGTTACAGTCTGATTATTTGCATCTGTCTGTTTTTCGCCGTTTGCATTGGTAACTTCAACAATCTTGGTTACAGGCTGATTGTTTGCATCGGTAACTTCCTGAATTTTCGTTACAGGCACTGTATCATCTTTTGCGGCAGTTGTTGTTTTGGCATCATCTGAACCGGCTTTTGTGGTTACTGCAACAGGGTCGTCACCATCAAGGTCAATATCAAGGTCCCCATTGGCAAAAAGATTATCGTCGTCTGCTCCACCGATACTAAGCGGATACTGCTTTGCAACCTTATTCTCTGCATTTGAAGAAGAACTGCTGTCTTTCGGCTTATCGGCACATGATGTCATACTTGCCATAGCAACACAGAGAACAGCAAAAACTGCTATAATCTTTTTTGTAATATTCTTCATGAT
>JAIDNR010000151.1 GCA_029063695.1 Ruminococcus sp. | reverse complement strand
AAAAAGCTATAACTCACTGTCCGAAACATTGGGCTGGTGTGCAAAGGCAGTCGATTCACTGGCAGACAGAATTGTTTTTGACAGTTTCAGGAATGACAATTTTGGGCTTAATGAAATCTACAGGCTTAATAATTCGGACGTTCTTTTTGACAGTGCGGTTTTATCGGCACTTATCAGCTCATGCAGTTTTATTTATATAACAAATAATAATCATTATCCTGAATTGCAGGTGATTGACGGCGGAAATGCAACGGGAATCATAGATACAACGACAAATATGCTCACTGAGGGTTATGCGGTTCTGGAGCGTGACGAGTACGGAAAAGCAGTTCTTGAAGCGTATTTTCGTCCATACATAACAGAATATTACGTCAACGGCGTGATTGATAATAATCTTACATTCCTTCATAAATCGCCGTTTGCACTTCTTGTGCCGGTAATCAACAGACCTGATGCAAAACGCCCTTTCGGTCATTCAAGAATTTCAAGAGCGTGTATGAATCTCACTCAATCCGCATTGCGTACACTTCTGAGGTCGGAGGTTTCGGCGGAGTTTTACAGTGTTCCGCAAAAATATATTCTCGGACTTTCGGAAAGTGCAGAGTTTAATAATCGTGCGGCTGAATTATCATCGTTTCTCAGGTTCGGCAGGGACGAAGACGGAAATAATCCTGTTCTTGGACAGTTTCAGCAGCAGAGTATGACTCCGCACCTTGAACAGCTCCGCACAATTGCCTCTGTCTTTGCAGGAGAAACAGGTCTTACTCTCGATGATTTGGGCTTTACATCGTCGAATCCGTCAAGTTCCGAAGCAATCCGTGCTTCTCATGAAAATTTACGTCTTTCGGCACGGAAATCACAGAGAACTTTCGGTACAGGATTTGTAAATGCTGGATTTTTAGCCGTCTGTATCCGTGATAATTTTGAATACGACCGCCGTGCATTTGCGGATATACGGTGCGAGTGGCTTCCCGTATTTGAGCCTGATTCAGCGGCACTTACAGGAATCGCCGATGCAATTCTGAAAATAAATCAGGCAGTCCCCGACTTCATGGACGCAAAAAATATACGGCTTTTAACAGGTCTGGAGAGTGTTTCTGAATGACGTATGATGAACTGAAAACTGAATTTGAAAGCCGTGTGAAGTCGCTGAAAATGACAGATATGACAGCATTAAACCGCAAAAGTGCTGAAATTCTCGGAGAACTTGTTTCCGAAAATGTGTTTGAAATTGATGATATTTCGGAGTCCTGCAAAAAAATCCTGCGTGAATATTATGAACGCATGAACGAAACAAACGTGCGTATTCAGAAAGAACTTGACGAAAAAAACGGCTTGCAGATTGCACCTCAAAAGGCTGATTTTCCGTCTGAAAGAGTTGCACAGATTGCAGAATCGCTTACTGATAAGACAGTTCCGCCCGAAACTATTCAGAGACGTGCAAGAAGTGCGGTTGAGAACGTTGCAAATTCCTTTCATGATGATTATATAAGGGAAAACGCAAAATTCCGCAGTAAAGCGGGGATAAAGTGCTATATCGTGCGTGAGACCGACGGAAACTGCTGTAAGTGGTGTACATCGCTTGCAGGTCGCTACGTTTACGGTGAAGAACCTGATGACATTTTCCGCCGCCACGACAACTGCACCTGTACAGTTACTTTTGAGAACGGTCGGGAACGTCAGGACGTATGGAGTAAGAACAAATGGCAGACTTCCGAAATTCCTAAAGTACCATACGAACCGCTTGTCCTCGACAAAAATCAGGCAGAAAATTTACAGAATATTCAGCTTGAAAAGTACAAAGGTCTTGACAAATCGGTGAAAAGTGGTATAATTAACTCAAGAGGAAGCGGAAAAACGGTATTTATTGACAGTGACGGGCATATTTGCGAACTTATTGACAAAATTGATTTCAATGATAAGGAAGCCGTTGCACATTCTCTCAAAGAATTTGAAGAGAAATACAAGAATAGTGATATTGAACATTGCCGTGTTATTACTGTTTCGGGTGAAGTATATGAAGTTCACGGAGAGCTTGATTTGGTTAATACTGAAATGCTCGGCGATTTGATGAAAGGCAGTATCAATGAACATAATCATGTTACAAGCGAAACTCAATATTCATTCAGTGAAGAAGATGTAATTGTTTCTAACAGAGACGGTACAAAAATTGCACTTGCTTTTGATGAAAAATATCGCTATTCTATGGTATTTCCTGATAAAAGTATTCCTGAAGATGTTTTGTATAATGCCTATATTGACTCTTTTAATG
>JAIDNR010000150.1 GCA_029063695.1 Ruminococcus sp. | reverse complement strand
GTGTGTGATTTGTATGCGTGAAGGCAGATATGTAAAAGCAACTGTGGTTGACCATATAGTTCCACACAGAAACCGTCCGGAGCTGATGTGGGACGAGAGTAATTTTCAGGCACTCTGCAAGCCCTGTCACGATAAGAAAACGTGGACGGAGGACAAGAATCCTGAGTACACCTACTGACCACCGGGGGTAAGAAAATCCCTAAAAATAGGCGAAAAGCTGACCGGGGCTCCCTCTCACGCAAAAAATCCGGATTTCAAACGGGGTATTGACCACCGGCAATTCAAAAAACTCGGAATACTCCGAAAATACGATACTTTCCCGACTTTTCAGCCGGGATTTTTTATGCTCTTTTTTACGCTGTTGTTTGATTTTTGTTTGAATTTTGGGAGGTGAAAGCATTATGGCGAAAGACGGTACAAATAGGGGCGGTGCAAGAGCAGGCGCAGGACGTCCGAGAAAAGCTCTTGCAGACAAAATCGCAGAGGGAAAATCGGCTGAAGTCATGATGCAGCCCGCAGAAATTGAATCTGCTGACGTTCCGCCTGTGCGTGAATTCATGCAGGAACTACAGCGTGACGGTACAAAGCTTATGGCTGACGAGGTGTACACCGAAACATACCAATGGCTGAAAGAACGCTCCTGTGAAAAAATCGTCAGCAGACAGCTTGTGGAGCAGTATGCCATGAGCATTTCACGCTGGATACACTGTGAGCAGATTGTCACCAAATATGGCTATATTTCAAAGCACCCGACAACTAATGCTGCCATTGCTTCACCCTATGTTGCGATGTCGCAGAATTACATGAAACAGGCAAATCAGATATGGAATCAGATTTTTCAAATCGTCAGGGAAAATTGCAGCGTGGAATTTCAGGGCAGTCCGCAGGACGATATGATGGAAAAACTGCTCCGCAGCAGAAAGTGAGGATTTTATGAAATCAAATACAGACACACAGTTCTGGCGTGACTTAAAGAACAGCCGTCAGCACCTTACAAAACAGCAGTACCGTACACTCAAAGGGCAGGCGGTCAAAGGTCATGTTATGGACGCTCGAAAAGGATTACAAAAAATTCTGCACAGGAGGGCTGGCTGATGAAAACGACTACTGAATTTCAGCTTGTGAATATCGACAAGTTAGTACCCTATGCGAATAATGCCCGAACCCATAACAAGGAACAGATTCTGAAATTACGCTCTTCTCTGCGTGAATTTGGTTTCGTGAATCCTGTTATCATTGACAAGGATTTTAATGTCATCGCAGGTCACGGAAGAATTATGGCGGCAAAGGAAGAGGGCATTGCAGAAGTTCCCTGTGTGTACGCCGACCACCTGACCGAAGCTCAGAAGAAAGCGTATATCCTTGCCGATAACAGAATGGCACTTGACGCAGGCTGGGACGATGAACTTCTTGCTGTTGAACTTGAAGAACTCCAGAATCTCGGCTTTGACCTCGGGCTTACCGGATTTGACGAAAAAGAAATCGCCGACCTTTTTGATACAAACAGTGATGATGTAAAAGACGACGATTTTGACCTGACATCTGCACTTGAAAAAGCTACATTTGTGCAGCGTGGCGATATCTGGACTGTGGGTAAACATAAGATGATGTGCGGTGATGCAACATCTGCCGAAGATGTATCTGCCCTTATGGGAGATACAAAGGCTAATCTCATTCTGACCGATCCGCCGTATGGTGTATCTTTCAAGAGTGCCAGCGGTCTGACCATTCAGAATGACAGCATGAAGAACGAGGAATTTTATACATTCCTGCTCTCCGCTTTCAAGTGCATGGCTGATCATCTTGAAAAAGGCGGTGCGGCATATGTGTTTCATGCAGATACAGAAGGCTTGAACTTCCGCAGGGCGTTTGTTGACGCAGGCTTCCACCTTGCCGGCTGCTGTATCTGGGTAAAGGACAGTCTTGTTCTTGGACGCTCCGATTATCAGTGGCAGCATGAACCTGTGCTTTATGGCTTTATGCAAAATGGTAAACACCCGTGGTACTCCGACCGCAAACAGACTACTATCTGGAACTTTGACAAGCCGAAACGAAATGCAAATCATCCTACTTCAAAGCCGCTTGACCTTCTCAGCTATCCTATTGGCAATTCCACGCAGGAAAATGCTGTGGTAATCGATACGTTCGGCGGCAGCGGCTCAACTCTCATGGCTTGTGAACAGATGAACCGCATTTGTTACACAATGGAACTTGACGAAAAATATGCATCTGTTATTCTTCGCCGATATGTCGAAGATACCGGAAACTCTGACGATGTATTTGTAATTCGTGACGGTAAACAGATACCCTATTCGGAACTGGTGAAAGAGGTGAAACAGCGTGAATAGACCGCCATTTTTCGTATGTTCACTGTCCGGAGGAAAAGATTCCTCCGCCATGCTGCTCCGACTGCTTGAAGAAAAACGTCCGGTCGATATGATTCTGTTCTGCGATACAGGGCTTGAATCTGACTCTTAAACACATCT